>CAZZNM010000039.1:0-7528 GCA_964655805.1 uncultured archaeon | reverse complement strand
GAATCAACAACGATCTTCTTTATCGCTTCATAAATCTGTTCTGGCGAAAAAGGACGACCATCATATTTCAGCAGTTTATGCTCTATCTCCAATCCTGTCTGCTCTCTTATCAGTCCACCCAGTTGCGACATCTTGTTGTTCTCGATTATGATAGTTCTTCTTGCAAGACTCAAGACTTCCTCGACTTGCTCGCTAGGGAACGGGCTCATGTAAACTATCTGAAGGAAGTTTGCATAAATGCCATCCGCTTCTAGCAGACGCATTGCATCGAGTATCGGTCCCTTTGTCGAGCCCCATGAAACAATTGTAATATCTGAATAACCATTGCCGATGATTTGCGGGTTCTTTATCTCCTTCGCGGCTTCCTCCATCTTTCTGAAGCGCTTGTCGTGCATTGCTATGCGTATCTCCTCTTCCTCGCGCTCAAAGCCATCCTCATCGTGCTCATAACTTGAGGCAACATATTCGCCGCCTTTTTGTCCTGGTATACTGCGAGGGGAAATACCGTCTTCCGTTATCTTATATCTTTTGTAATCTTCTATTTTCTCTAATTCTTCTTCTGTTAAAATCAGGCCCCTATCTATTACAACACCATCATTCACGAATTCTTCTGTGCTTATGTAGCTTTCTCCAAGATATTTGTCTGTGAGAACTACAACAGGCATCTGGTATTTTTCAGCAAGATTGAACGCCTCAATAGTTTTATAATAACATTGATCTATATCACCTGGCGCTATCACTATCCTTGGAAATTCGTCTGTGCTTGCGTGAAGAACAAAACGCAGATCGCCCTGTCCTGAATGCGTTGCCATGCCTGTAGCCGGGCCAGGTCTCTGCGCCTCGACAACGACTATAGGTGTCTCGGTCTGCGCAGCCAAGCCAAATCCTTCTACCATCAATGAAAAACCACCGCCAGATGTTGCGACCATTGAGCGCGCGCCAGCATGCGATGCGCCGATTGCCATATTTATTGCCGCAATTTCATCTTCTGTATGCTTGACAACAATATTGTAGCTTCGCTCGAAGGCAGCCATTGTGTGAAGTATGGATGAAGCAGGCGTCATTGGGTAAGCTGCAAAGAACTTGCACCCCGCTTTTATCGCGCCAGCAGAAACGGCCTCGTTCCCAGAAATGAATATTCTCTCCGTATTATCGACTTTCTCTAGCTTGAACTTGAAATCATCAGGGAAATTACTCTTGATGTAGTCATATCCGGCCTTTGTCGCAGCAATGTTGTCATTTGCAACCTGCTCGCCCTTCCTTTTGCCAAAATTATCACGGATGACTCTATTGAATATATCCAAATCAAGACCAACCAGCGCCATAGTCGCGCCCATTGCAACTGTATTCCGCATGATGCGCCCGCCATTCGCATTTGCTACCTCCAGCAGCGGCAGGGGATAAAGTTTTATTCCAGGGAAGTCTTTTGCATCAAGTGCCAACTCATTGCCATCATAGATTATGCCGCCGCCCTCGACAATCTTGTTCTTATGCTTTGTAACAGCGTCCATGTTTAGCGCAACCAGCAGGCAGAGATGTTTTGTATGCGCGTATATCTTTCTCTCGCTTACACGCACATCAAGGTGGTTATGCCCCCCACGAATAAGCGAAGGATACTCTGCATTAGCAAAGACGTGCAAGCCTGCCCGCATGCATGTCCTGGCGAACATCAAGCCAGCATTCAATATTCCATGGCCTGCTTCTCCAGCTACTTTCCAAGAAAAGTCATTCAAAATACGCATCCTATCAGAGATTATATCTCGACTAGCTGGTTTAAATACATTATAGTCACGAAAAGTCAAGATTTGAAATATTTATATCTTATGTATACACTATAATGTACATAGGTGATTATTATGGCGTATATCAGGTACAAGCTTTCAAACGAGATGCATACAGAGCTCAAGAAGATGTCAAAGAAGCTCGGCATGAAGGAGTCAGAGATCTCACGCCTTGCTTTGATCGAATATATGAAGTCACTGGGCATTCTACACGAGAAAGTTGGGAAGAAAAGACTTATCAAGATAAGATAATAAGAATTTAAGTTTTTAGTCTGTTAGTAAACCCATGTCTGAGCTTTACTTGATAGGGACATTGCCTTACGATTCAAGAGGCAGAGAAAGGCTCAGAGGACTTCTAACTGCGTTATCGCCATCAACTATCGGAATGCAGGATACCATGGACCGAGGTTCTGGAAATATTCTAAGGCCGTACTTGGAATCACCGGAAATAGAAAAACAAATAGAAAAACATTGGCTTAGGTTTGCAAGGAAAGCTGGATTAAGACTTAATCTCCAACAGGAAGATACCTATGTCCAAGCAGTAAAACAATCTCTGCAAGTGATGGGCTATGATTCTGAAATTGCTGAGGACTATGCGAGGGCATCTGGTGCAGAGGTTGTCTACATGGGCATACATAGGATGCAGACCGCACAGGCACAACTTGCCAGAATATTCGCATTAAGCATGATGAATATATTGAAGACAGTTGTAGATGATCCGGCCGCAAGGCGCGAATTTCTGGCTGAGCTTGATAAAGGACCAGATTCATTCATAGAATATTCATCCGAGACTTCAGATCTCATATACGAGGATGCTGAAGAAATAGGCTCTGTGCTTTCACTAGGAAAGGAAGCTGATTACATCAGGGATTTCCTAGTTGACAAGGAGATGCTTGACGAATTCCTTTTGTTTCAGAGCGTAGGTCTTGGACAGATATACGATCCTCAAGAAGATAAAGTAATTGCTTCGAGGATAAAAGATATCAGCGAACGTGAAGGAAGAAAGGCCGCTATAATCCGGGTTGGATATTTACATCCGGTTGCTTACATAATTAGAGACTTGATGCCTGAAATCATAACGCTGAACCAATGGACTAGCTACACGAGTTGATGAGCTTCTTCTTCCTGATCAAGATAGGATAATCAGTCTTCTGGGAAGCTGATTAATGTTATTGTTGACTGGACACCTTCTACGGCCCTGATCATGCTCACATATGGCGCGACGTTTCCAAAGTCCGGAACGTTGAACTTTACAACTATAATCATAAGGCCCCATAACTTCATGGACTTGGTCCGGCCCGGGATCTAATTTTCTCAATGCATCTGTCACATACTTTGTTCTTCCTGGATCTGTCACCACGAATGCATATGATATTACAGTCATTCAATCACGTCTCACAATTAATAGAAAACCTTAAATTTACCTGCACGTCCCATATATGCGAGGGAAACTAACAGAGAAAAAACTCGCGAGCCAGAATAATTACTGCCCAAATTCCTTGTCGCTGAGATCAAACTTCTTGCCTTCGTATGTATACGCAGCCATTTTCAGGACTTTTAATGCAAGCAACGCGCACTTTAGGCGCACATAAGAAATTTCTATACCCAGCAAGTCAAGAACATCCTCTTTTGTTAATTTCATTACATCATCAACTGTCTTTCCATTAATTTCTTCTGTCAGCATGCTTGCAGAAGCTTGCGAGATTGCGCAGCCGCTGCCGTAGAATTTTATTTCCTTTATTTTATCGCCATTTATTTTTAACTGAATTCCGATTTTATCTCCGCATAATGGATTGTAATCATCGACATTCACGTCTGGCTTATCCATCTGACCGAAGTTGCGCGGATTCCTGTAGTGATCGAGTATGTTCTCTTGGTACATCTGATCTGCTGACATGGGATCAACTCATATAGCAACAGCGGTCTTTGGGAGTTCCCTGAATAATGAATCCTCCCACCATTGAGATTGAGGTACTTGAAGTACGTATGGCTTGCCGTTAGGGCGCTGAAGGATGTACATATTTTCATGTCTTTGATTTACATAGCGTCCTGTTACGATGACCTTCTGATAACCATAACCCGGTTCTCGACCTTCTGATTCTTCGAAAAATTCATCATATGGATAGAAGCCCGGGCTTGTACTTACATGTCGTTCATAAAGAATATCACCTAATTCATAAGCGAACGACTTTGTAACACTCTGAAGCATATTTACATGTCCTTCAGCATCTTGTCTATTTGGGTATTGTTTGCCACAGGTATCGCATTTGTAGGCAGGTATCTGTATCTCACTTACCATAATTATCTTTCCAAGACTATACGAAGCTTATTTAACTTTAATGGAATATATCCAGAATTTCTTTTATCACGACAAATAGGCCGACAGCTATAAGCAGCCCTGATCCAAGATTGCCGCCGTTCATGCCATGCAATACCATAGCAATGCCGATCAGCACGCCGACAAGGCTGAGTACAATATAGAACGGATGTCCGCCGCCTTTAGAGGAGGAGAAACCTACGGTTTCTCTCCTTCTAACCTCATTTCCCTTCTTCATGATATTACCTCAATTGTTTTTCTTTCCCCAAGGGATTTCTTTTTACTAAAAAGAAAGGCCTTCTTCATAGTTTGAACACCTTCTTTGCCTTTTCCAATGAATCTACAAGCATGTCCACTTCGCTTTTAGTGTTGTAGATATAAAAGCTTGCGCGCGCTGCAGACGCAATGCCCAGCCGTGTCATCAACGGCTGTGCACAATGATGGCCTGAACGAACTGCTATGCCGTCCCCGTCAAGCAGAGAGCTTACATCATGCGAATGTATGTCGCCAAGATTGAATGAAACAACACCACAACGCTCTTTCGGGCCATAGATTTGCAATTTATCTATATTTGCTAATTTCTTTAGCGCATACTGCACAATCTCTTGCCCATGCTGATGCACATTTTTCATACCCAGCGCGCGCAGATAGTCGACTGCAATACCAAGCGCAAAAGCGCCTGCAAAATCAGGCGTGCCAGGCTCGAACTTCCAAGGGCTTTCTCTAAAACTTGTTTCATGAAGCTTTACTTCTTTGATCATATCGCTGCCGAGCATGAAAGTATCCATCTCTTCTAGAATCTCTCTTTTTCCAAACAAGCAACCGGTGCCTGTCGGTCCAAGCATCTTATGGCCGCTGAAAACAAGAAAGTCACAACCGATGTCGCGGACATCTACTGGCATGTGCGGCACGCTCTGCGCGCCATCGACTAGCGCCAAAGCTCCATGATCATGGGCCATCCTTACCATCTGCTTTACGGGGTTTATCGTGCCAAGAACGTTAGATACGTGTGTGAAAGTTACTAATTTTGTTTTATTTGATAATAATTTTCCAAATTGTTCAATATCCAAATTTCCGTTCTCATCAATATCGACAAATTTCAGCTTTACGCCGCGCGACTGCAAAGACTGCCATGGCACTATGTTGCTATGATGTTCCATGACCGTGCTGATGATCTCATCCCCTGCTTTCAGATTCTTTATTGCCCAGCCATAGAGTACGACGTTCACTGCCTCTGTCGCATTCTTTACAAAAACAATTTCTTCAAAGTCTGCATTTATGAATTTTGCTATCTTTTCGCGGGAACCGTCATATAAGTCTGTAGCTTCCTGCGAGAGCGTATGTACAGCCCGGTGGACATTAGAATTATGTTGTTCGTAGAAATTGCTAAGGGCAGAAATGACAGCAGCGGGCTTCTGCGATGTTGCGGCGCTATCCAGATAAATTAGCGGCTTGCCATTGACAACCCTGTTTAATATAGGGAAGTCATTACGGATTTTTTCGATATCGAAGACTTCTGTTTTTACGCCCTGCATATCAATCTTTCCATTTCTTTTCAATAAGCTGACGCAGGTCCTCTCTGATTGCGTCAGCCTGCTGCATTGATGTTTCCAGGAAGCCGAGGACGACAATTTTCCTTGACTCGTTTTCATCAAGCCCACGGCTGCGTAGGTAGAATACCTTCTCCTCATCGATCTGGCTGACAAAGCTGGAGTGCTTTGCCTTCACGTCATTGGTGTCTATCTCCATGAACGGCATAGGCTCGGCCTTGGCCTTTGGATTTATCAGTAATATGTGCTCTGCCAGATACGAGTCGCTTCCTGTGGCTGGTTTCTCTATCTTTGCAAGCCCCTGCGTCATGGCGCGTGCTGAATCATCCAGAACGCCTTTTGTCGTTGAATGGCCCTTTGTGTGTGGAACCTTGTGGTAAATATTTGTATTGAGTTCGAATTGCTGGTTATTGTTGCCGAATATTATTTCCAGGTCATTCGCCTCTGCGCCTTCGCCCTGCAGGATAATCTCGCGCCTGCCCTTGATGATCTTGCCCCCAAGGGTGCCGGTCGTCCAATTGAATCTCGAATCCCTGTCAAGATGTGCTGTTTGATTTATTATACCAGTGGTTTCCTGGCCCATGTCCTGTATTGTAGAGTATTGCATTTGCGCGTTCTGTTTCAGGTGCACATCAAGAAGTATGCTCGCTATGTTCGACGATGCGCCAATATTCTGGACAAGATTAAGCTTGCTGTTTTCATCCACAATTATAATATTTCTTGCAAATTTCTCTTCATCGAATAGGACTTTCATCGGTATTGTCACGTCCATATTTTTTGGCACGTAAAGAAAGAAACCAGCATTGAACAGGGCGTTCTGCATAGCCGCAATCTTGTTCTGTTCTGTTGTGAAGTATTGTTTCAGATGTGGATATTTTTCTAATGCATCAAATATATCTAAAAATACAACATCATCCGGTACATTTATCTTGAATCCGTTCAATTTTCCTGATATGTTCAATTCCTCAGCGTTTAACTTCAGGCTTGTATATTTTGTCCTCTCCCAAGGAAGACTTTCAAATATTTTTAGATTCTGCTCTCTGAAGTTTTTTAACCAGTTTTCTTCATCGCGTGAAATATTTTTTATAGTATCTGTAATTGACATAATTATCAGGATAAAGCTTAACCGACTGACCCTTCCATCTCTAGCTGAACGAGCCGGTTCATCTCGATAGCGTATTCCATTGGCAGCTCTTTTGTAAATTCCTGAATGAAACCAAGAACAATCATCGAGAATGCCTCGGCTTCCTTTAGCCCGCGGCTCATCAGATAAAATACCTTGTCCTCGCTTATCTTGCCGACAGTCGCTTCATGCGTGATAGTCGCGTCTTCTTCGTATATCTCCATGTAAGGATACGTATCGCTCCTTGAATGCTCGTCAAGAAGCAGGGCGTCGCAACGGACGGTGGATTTGACACCTTTGCAACCTGGATCTATGTGCACTAAGCCGCGATAAGAAGTGCGACCGCCATCTTTGCTAACAGACTTAGAGATTATCTTGCTCGTTGTATTTGGCGCAAGGTGCACTGCTTTACCGCCTGTATCTTGGTGCTGGCCTTTGCCGGCGTATGCGACAGAAAGTATATCTGCCTTTGCACGTTTTCCAAGAAGGTACACGCTTGGATACTTCATAGTAATTTTGCTACCAATATTCGAATCCAACCACTCGACTAGCGCATCTTCGTGCGCGAAAGCGCGTTTCGTGACTAGGTTGTAAACATTGTTGCTCCAATTTTGCAAGGTTGTATAACGCAGCTTCGCGCCTTTCATTGCTATGAGCTCGACAATTGCCGAATGCAATGAATCTTTTGAGTACGTCGGGGCAGTGCAGTTGTGAACAACAACACCATGAGCCACATAACTCTCATCATCGTCAACGC
>CAZZNM010000038.1:0-7638 GCA_964655805.1 uncultured archaeon | reverse complement strand
GATATCGTCACAGGTATCGGTATGGCTGCTTCGAGGAACTCGACAGTTATCTCTTCCTTCGTCTCGTCGACGCGGGTAATTTTTCCTTTCTCGCCTTTGAAAGGGCCGCCAATGATCTCGACGATGTCGCCAAGCTCCAGCTTGATTTCCATTTTCTCAGGTATCAGAAAGCGCTCTAACTGCTCTACGGGCACTGCTTTGTTTATGAGTCCGCGTACATGAGGTATGCCCTTTATGCCTGCCTCGATGTCGTTTATCTCGCCCTCGATAAATATGTAGCCCCTAATCTCTTCGGTATAGAGCAGGGATTTTACAGGTATTGTACTTTTCGAGATCTTTGTCGACACAGACTCGAGCACCGTGTGCTCTCGGCCTGATGTTGTTCTTATTGTCGCGATCATTGTTATCACAACGCCTAATCAAATAGACTCTTATTGAAAACAAAAGTTTAAATCCCAACGCCTGCTGTGAGCATCTGGACGACAAGGAAGATGACAAAACCGACGACGCCGATTATTACAAGTCCCATGCCTGTTATCTTCAAGCTTTGTTTGAACTCGTACTTGTCCGGCTTGCTAGATATGAGCAGTACACGTCTTATCTTTTCAATTACAGCCATCACGTTAATCAACAACATCGATGCCGAGCAAACGCTCGATGTCTTTTCTCTTTTCCTTTGCAGCCTGCTTTGGCTGCAAAACGCGTGGTGAGCTCGCGCCTGTGACTATAATCATCGTGCGCACTGAATCGCCTAATTCCTTCAGGATCTGTGCGCCCCAGATTATTTTTGCATCAGGGCTCAGCTTGTTCGCGACAGTCTCGACAATCTCCTGGCACTCGCGTATTGTTATATCCAATCCGCCAGAAACATTAATCAGCGCACCCTTTGCGCCATTTATGTCTATATCAAGCAGCGGGTTGTTTAGCGCACGGTCTATTGATTCAAGTGCCCTGTTGTCTGTGTCGCTGTCGCCAATACCTACCATGGCTACGCCGCCGTTGCTCATGACAGCGCGTACGTCGGCGAAATCCAGATTAACCAAGCCAGGCCTTGTCACAAGCTCTGTGATGCCTTTCACTGCATTGACAAGTATCTCATCCGCGACCTTGAACGCAGTTGTAATGCTCACATCCGGCACTATCTCAAGCAGCTTGTCGTTTGGTATGACTATAAGCGTGTCGACTATTTCTTGTAATTTGCGCAATCCCTCCTGGGCGTTAAGCATTCGGTGCCTGCCTTCCATAGTGAACGGCAATGTAACAATACCGACAGTCAATGCGCCCAGGCGCTTGGCGACGTCTGCAACAACCGGCAAAGAGCCCGTGCCAGTGCCGCCGCCAAGGCCGCACGTCACAAAAACCATGTCAGAGCCCTGGAGGATCTTCTTGATATCGGGCTTGCTTTCCTTTGCTGAATCCTCGCCGATACGCGGGTCAGCACCAGCGCCCAATCCGCCAGTGAGCTCTTTACCAATAAGCACTTTTATATCCGCGTCCGTGTAAAGCAAGTCCTGTGCATCAGTATTTACAGCAATGGCCTCTGCGCCGACGATGCCTACTTGCATCAGGCGCGATATTGTATTGCCACCAGCACCGCCACAGCCGACTACCTTGATCACTGCCTTCTTCGCTTCCAAGAGCTTCTTCAGCTCTTCATCCTGAGAATGTGTCGCTTCCTTGGTTAGAACTCCCATGCCGTCACCTTACAAAAATTATGTTGAGTGCTTGTATTAAACGTTTAAAAAGGCATTACGTCTGAAATACCTCGACAAATTTCACCTTCCTGACAGGCGCGTTATTTACCTTAATATACTCAGTTATCAGCTGCATAAGCCGATTCTTCAGCTCGATGGGCAGAGCTGTTGTCTCTATCTCCACCTCGCCATCGGAAAGCTTGATTTCTGCCCCGTTTATGCCGTAAAACTCGAGCAATGCGCGAATCTGCGCATCTGGCTGCTCTATCTTCTCGATAACCTCAAGCTCATACTTGAGCGTCTTGCCTGCCAGCGGATTGTTGAAATCGACCATGATGCGGCCGGCGCTTGCAGATTGGACGCGGCCACGGAGCCCGCCAGAGAAATCGACAACAAGGCCATGTCTCGGGTCTATATTATGTTCCTTGAAAATACGCTTTGGCACCACGCGCACCATCTTTGGATTGCGCTGGCCAAAGCCTTCTTCCGGAGGGATAGAAAAGCCCCCCTTATCACCAACATTCATGCCTAGTAAGGCGTTATCTATCCCTTTAATGACAAAGCCAGCGCCTACGACGATGGGTATAGGCTTGTAAATGACTTTGGGATTGTATGCATTCTCCTTCTTGGCAATATCCTCATAAGTGAGGTCAAATATCTCGCCGCTCTCCAGGCGGGCTATATAATTTATCTTTACAAAATCGCCTTTCTGCATATTCTTCACGTTCCAAATTGGCCTTTCATCCGTTGTTCGAAAGCTCTTCTTTCCCCTCTCTTCGTTTCATATTTTCTCCTAAGGCTTCCTATTATCATGTCTTCTGTATATTCTCGCCATCTTGGCAAAATTTGTTCTTCGTAAATTCTTAGACGCTCTTCCAGAGAACCAGAATCTTCTAACATTCTTAATAACTGCTGCTTGTAAGCAGCAATGTGTTCCATATCAAATGGCGCATCTGCCACAATTTTATCAAGTCCGGAAAAATCTAATACAAAGCGATATATTTCAGACGGAACCACTGCACTTATCCTACCCCTTTCTGCAGCCACATTTTGTCTAAATTGTTCAGGTCCTCCGTATTCGATGATCTTACCATGTACAAAACTATAAAGTCCGGCTTCGTCATCAGGAATGCCTAAATCATAGCAAACAGCTTCTATTCTTAGGTCCATCTTATTATCACATTCACGTATTTTTACAATTCTTTAAAAGACAAACGAAAGCTTTTAAAGCTTTTGCTACTTACTAGTTGTGATCTTATGTTCCATGAAAAAGGCGCAGAATGGAAGACCCTGCTCGGCAGCGAGGACGAGGAAAAGCTTAATGAAGTAATAAAAAGTACTGCAAAACACAGGGAAGCGTATTCAAAGGCCGAAAACATAAAAATCGCCCAAATGTGGTGCGCCTTGCTCGAGATGCGCAAGCAGCAGGAAGAACTCGAAGCAAGATTAATGCGTCTTGAGGACATATTCCGCAGCGCGGGCGAGCGCATGCGCCAGACCCGCGAGATTCGCGAGAGTTTGGAAAAATTCTGATTTTAATCATATAACATTCCGTACTACTATTACGGAAACCTTTACAGGTTTTGCGTGGAAATTATTTAGGGGACAACATGCCTTTTGAAAACAGAGTACAGTTCAGGATGGAAGAACTTCGAGGACATTTTTTACGTGCTTACCTAGACCACGTTCCAGATGAGCTTGCTGGAAGGTTTATGACCTATGAAAGATTCGAACCTGAGCAAAGACCGACCAGGGTTGAGAGGTATTTAGTTCACATACCTGAATACAGCGCAGCGATACTGTTTCCTTACTCTTATGGAATAATGTTCCTTATTTCCATGGAATATGCGAGTAAAATACTCAGAGAGAAAGGCGACGACTGGTCAAGAGGCACTGCCAAATACTTGTTAAGCAACACGTATCCAGTGGACATTATAAGGCACAGAGACGGGTCTGCCAAGATTGAGATACCAAGAAGTGTAGCAAGTAAATGGGGCCTCGATGAAAGAAAAGGCAGGGTTGTAAAAGCATAGCGGAAACGAAATTTGCCAAGACCTTTACAGAGGGTTCTTAGGGCATTCGAGAAGCCTGTAAGAAGGGACATATACTACGACCTCTATCTTTACGACATGGATAAAATCTTGATGGTTACACCCGATGAAATAGGTGAAAGGCAGGAGCCGCTTATGCGGCGCTATATGGCCCTAATGGATACACCATCGAAAGGCTATCCGCCTAGCTATTCAACCAGCATCCCAGGCTTAGCGGGCGATGCGCTGCGCGCCTTCTTGTCGTCGCTCTTTTCCGCGAGAACTATTTCTAATTTACATTCTATCTCTTGTTCGATGAACTCTTTCGCTTCATTCAATATCGCGAGTTGTTTTTCCCTGCTTACGGCAGCTGACAGTTCACCCTTTTTCTTATACAGAGATTGAATGAACGCCACAGTCGAATCAGAGTAGCGCTTAGTTGACATTATATCTTTTGTAATTTCATTCATTGGTTTGCCCTTGTTCTTCATGACGTAATCGTATACATCAAATTTCCAGTCCTCGGCGACGAAAAGCGTAATCTTTTTCGGCTTGATTTTAATTATCTTTTTTATCTGCTCAAAATCGTCAAGTATGTATGTTATGAATTCCTCTGATTTTTCTGCATCGTCACTAATCATCTTTTTATCAAATTTAGGCCACTCTGCAAGTGCTGCGAGGCCCTTGCCTCCCAGCGCTGCGCGCATCTCTTCTGCAGTATGTGGCACTACAGGCGTAAGCATTTTTGTAACTATAGATAAAGCATCTTTCAAAACTTCACCATTTGCGTTATTAATATTACCACATCTTTTCAGATACCAGCGCAGCGCATTAGTCGTGCTGAAAAATGCATGCTGCACCGCAATGCGGAATTTCAATTGTTCATAATTTTCTGCAACTATTTCTATCTGACGGTTAATTACAGAAAGCAGATATTTTTCTATATTCCTTATTTCTTTTGATTTTGCCTTTTTCATATCTTTTATCAAATCAAATAGAAATTCGATGCGGGCGCGATACGACTTTATATGCTCGCTGCGCCAGTCAGCATCGTCAATGCCCTCGGACGAAGCCACTATGTTTATGCGCACCAGATCTGAGCCATACTCCTCGATCAGATTGCGCAAAGGCAGTATATTGCCCTTGCTCTTGCTCATCTTCTCGCCTTCGACATTGACGAAGCCGTTGACGCCTATAATCTTTGGCCAGAATTCCTCAGGCCATATCGCTGTGTGATGGAACAGATAGAATGTCAGGTGGTTCTGTATCAGGTCCTTGCCGCTATTCCGGAAATCGACTGGATAGAAGTATTCGAATTCTTCTTTCATTCCGCCGATTATTTTTTTAGATAAGTTTGTAACTTTACTTATTTCATTAACATCTCCAATACCAAGGAATATATAATCAAATACCTCATCAGCCAATTGCTCGGCTTTTATTTTATTTTCATTTATTATTCTGGCTATCGTATAGTAAGCCATGTATATTGTCGAATCGCTGAGAGTCTCGACAATCCAGCTCTTGTCCCAAGGCAATGGAGTGCCTAGACCCCCTTTTCGCGTGCATGCCTTGTCTTTTAGCCAGCCAATGGTATTAAGGAAATTTGCTCGCGCTTCTTCTGGATAGATTGCCATTTTTTCAAGGCATTTTCTTACCATATCCTTCCATTCCTCGTCAGAGAACTTCAGGAACCACTGGTTCTCAAGTATCTTCACATGACAGCGCGTGGTGCAGCGGCATACGATTTTTACCGAGTCCCACAGAATGTCAGCGATGTGTTTCTCTATGAAGTCAATGGAGAGCTTTTCCTTGCATTCGCTGACGCGAAGGCCAGCATACTCGCCTGTATTCTCACGAAGCACTCCGCCATGGAATTCTTTTTTGTACAATTCTGCCGTCGCTTTGTCCAGTTCTTCTGCCTGAGCAAGCGATGTTATTTTCATCCTGTTGCATATATCTATAGCCGGATGCTCGCCAAAGCCAGGCGTCATGACAACGGCAACTGGCTTTACTTCATTTTCATCTGTATTGTATTTTCCTAATTCCTTTCCATCAATAAGCTCTTTTAACGCAATCCAGTCGAACGGTGCATGGCTTGGCACGGACATGACCACGCCTGTCGATGTATCTGTATCAATAAACGGACCAGGCAAGATGGGTATTTTCCCTTTCGTTATAGGATTCATGCATTTTCTACCAATGAGTTCACTGCCATTTATTTTGTCTATTATTTCTACATTCTTTAGCTGGTCTGATAACATAACAGATGCTCTTTCAGATAGGAGCCATACCTCATCGTCGACTTTGGCACGAACATATTCATAGTCTGGCTTGAGCCACATGTTTGTTACGCCATATATTGTTTCTGGCCGTAATGTTGCAGCTGGCAATATTAAACCGTCATCCATTTGGAATTTCAATATTGCATAATCGACCGGGCTTTCGCCCTCACCTTCAAGCCGGTCGTGGTCGCCTGTCGGGCTCTGGTCATGCGGACACCAGATCACAGGATGAGTGCCCTGGACTACATAACCTTTTTTCTTTAGCGTATTGTATTGCCATTCGATGAACCGATTGAAAGCAGGATCAACTGCTGTTATGAAAACTCGACGCCAATCTATGGAGAAACCCATCAATTTCATGGTCTCTATAATTTTCTCTGACCAGAATCGTGCCGCATATTCAGGGCCTTTTTTCTTAAAATTTTCTATATCCTTATCACTAGCTCTGTATAATTTCATTGTATCGATCTGACTTTCGTCACCCTTTCTTAATCGCTCAATTGCTCCTACTATTGGCTCGCCAGTTGCATGGAATCCTTGAGCCAGCAATACATTGAAGCCCTGCATACGCTTGAATCTTACATAACTATCTGTCCTAGAATAAGTGAACGAATGGCCTATATGGATATCACCATTTACATAAGGTATTATCAAAGATGTGAAGAACTTCTTCTTCTTGCTTACATCTGCTTCAAATATTTTTTTCTTTGACCATGAAGCCTGCCATTTCTTCTCTATTTTCTTGAAATCAATTGCCATGTCAATACCATAATCATATTATTTTTATTTGTATGGGCGCGACGCGATTCGAACGCGCGACCCCTTGCTCCCTTCCTGAAGATAGAAGGCAAGTGCTCTATCCAAGCTGAGCTACACGCCCTTTTCAGTTTTTAAATGTAGTGCATCAATAAATACATACTGCAGGGTGTGCTATTTAATGACTCGTATTATTGTCTGTGCCTCAGGGAAAGGCGGCGTGGGCAAAACAACGCTTGTCGCGAACTTGGGCCTGGCTTTGGTAGAGCTCAAGAAGGACGTTATCGTCGTTGATGCCAACCTAACGACGCCTAATCTCGGCTTACACTTAGGCATACCATTGTACCCGACAACGCTCCATGACGTAGTCAAGGGCCGCGCGCACATAAAGGATGCCATTTACGAACATGAGTCAGGGATGAAGATTATACCAGCTGGCATATCAATAAAAGACCTGAGGGGCGCAGACCCAAAGGAATTGCCTAATGCGTTTCTGGGGCTCTTAGGCACTACAGATATCGTACTTGTCGATGCATCTGCTGGGCTAGGACGTGAAGCGCTCTCTGCCCTGGAGGCGGGCGACGAGCTGCTGCTTGTCACAACGCCAGATATTTCTTCTGTCACAGATGCATTGAAGACAGCGAAGCTGGCTGAGCAATTGGGCACACGTGTCGTAGGCGTTGTCATCAACCGCATAGAAGGCGGAAAGCACCAGATGACAATGGATGACGTAGCCGGCATGTTGAATGTGCCAATACTTGCCGAGATACCTGAGGACAAAGATGTGCACAGGGCAATAGCAAGAAGAACACCTGTCGTTCATCACAAGCCTGGCGCAAAATCAAGCAGAGAAATCCGCAGGCTTGCGCGCCGCCT
>CAZZNM010000037.1:0-7769 GCA_964655805.1 uncultured archaeon | reverse complement strand
ATGGCTCATTGACGTAAGCTTGTTTAATGAATTCCTTTTCGACAAAGTTCTCGCGAGGAACTTTCCTGAAGGCGGAAATTACTGCGGACGTTTTCAGATAGCTGTAATCGATCAGCTCGCGAATGAGACGCTCCTTATCGTTTTGCATTTCTTTTTTCATGAAAAACTGTAACTTAAAACATATTAAAACCAACGCCTAAATGTAATTATGCCAACGTTTGGCGGGACGGTAATAGAACTAGTCTGGACGATCATCAGCTCGATAATCGAGACAACAATAAGGATTGCGCAGCTTGTTCTTCAGCTGTTTGGCATTGTTTCAGCAAACTCAGGGCAATTGAGCGCACTTCACCTGATGATAATTGTTTTCATGATGGCTGTCATCTTGTTTGGTATCTTCAAGTTTCTGAAAGGGGACATAAAGCACCTTGTGATTGCATTTATAATACTTGCATTCCTAATTTTGATTTCCTTGTTTATTTTATAGTCATGCAAAGAAAATGCGGAGCAAATTCATTTTACATCATTTTATTTTGAACCTTTCTTTTCAATCAGCACAGCGTTTATAGTCCCGTCTTGACCCGGCCGCGAAGTCACGCGGGCTTCGCCGAGCTCTGTCTGTATTATTGCACCCTTTGTTATGACATTACGCCGGACGAGCTGCGGGTCTGCTGGATTCTTGAGTACGCTGATTATTTTTGTCTTCTGCGACTTGCCTTTGCTGATAATGTTAGCAGTATCGCCTGAGAGTAGAATAAGTTTTTCCCCGCCACCGCGTGTGCGCTTTTTCTTAGCGCGCTGCGTGCCTATATGCATAGGCAGGAAATCGCGCCCGCGCATGTATTTCTTCTTTTTCGTATTCTTCTTCAGAAGCTTCCCACTTGGCGCCCTTTTTGAACGCAGTCTCCACTGCATATACGTACCCAGTCAAAGAGAATATTTAAATACGTATAGTACAATGTAGAGTCATTTAACATTTGGAGGTTTTTTCGTGGAACGACCTATAGACGTTTTGAACAACGCAAAGGGTAAGAGGGTGCTGATAAAGCTCAAGAAGGGCACAGAGATATCAGGCATCCTCCAAGCAATGGACCTGCACCTGAACATGTGGCTGGAGCAGGCAGAGCAGATAAGCGACGAAAAGAAGACAAAGCTTGGAACCTTGCTGGTGCGCGGCGACAATATTATCTACGTTTCCCCCGAGAAAGGAGAAAAGGGAGAATAAATTTCTGTTTCTAGAAAAGCACTAGAAACTTAGCGGGAGCTTTCTCCAATTAAGTGTGCATGTAATCTGAAAGTTCTTTTATGGTAGAAACAGCTTCTCTTATAGGCTCGCTCCTGCTACGATGTCGTAGTATGCGTAAAGCCTTGGATTCTATTTGGCCGGCCCTTGATCCAGTGATACCATAGGTTTGCGTTTGTTTGTTATAGATTAGGCGTCCAACCTCAGAAAGGCTTCTTTCCTTACCATCGTCAAGTCCGAACCTGTATCTTACAACTTCACGATATCTGCTGAATCTTTCAGGTAAAGATTGAATTGCCACGTCAACAATTTCCATCACATGTGGCGGAACATCAAAATCTGGTGCCGAACCTGGATTGTATCCAAAAAGAATCAAGAGAAATTTTCTGTACGTACCGGATCTTTGTTCTTGCATAAATATCCGATACGTGTAATCTTTATAAATATTGCCAAAACAGGTATTAACTTATGTCAAAAGGCACGCCATCTTTCGGCAGGCATCAGAGCATTACTCATATTAAATGCAAGCGCTGCGGCAGGCACAGCTATCACATAAGCAAGCAGAAATGCTCTGCATGCGGCTATCCACGCGCCAAAATCAGGCATGAGGCGTGGAGATGGAAAACGTTTAACCGCTCGCGTCGTCGCGACCTCAAGGTCAAGCACATGAAGAAGAAGACGGCGCGGCTGGGCAGGAAAGTGAAAGGCAACATCACCTAAAGCTTCTGACTATAAAGTGCCTGAATGGTTCACTGCAATAGACGTAGCTGCCCAGCGCATATATGAATTAGGCGTATCCGTTGGCACAAAGAAACTGTCTGCAGAAGACTGCAGGGCTCTTAATAAGTATTCTGTACAGCACGCCCCAGCATGAAGCTATTTTTATAAGATGATGGCTAAATAATCACATGAACATACTTGCAGGCGGCAATCCGTGGACAAAGGTTATCGTTTTCTTCTTCATTATACCGATTGCTGTAGCCGCGATTGTATTCATGAATGTTAGAAGCACAGTCTCAGACCTGCCGGCGCTCGGCATAGCCGTTGTTGCGTTTTTTGTTATATATGCGCTGATGACAAAGGTTATAATGATGGCATGAATGGGCCCGACGGGATTCGAACCCGCGACAGGCGGCTAACCTTTTTAGGAAAAAGCTTAACCAAAAACTTCTTCCTTTATTAAAAGGCCGCTACTCTACCAGATTGCTCAAACTCCTTCTCATAATATTTTTCGCTTGTTTCTTTTGACTGCAAGCTACTTTTCGAACGGCATGAAGTACCGAAGGTACTTCTTATCGCTCCGGAAAAGGAGCTTACTGAGCTACAGGCCCAATTAAAGAGAAATACAAATCAAAGCTTAAATTTGTGGACTAGTAGCCATAGTCGTTTCAGGATCTCCGTAGAATCCGAACTTTCCCTTTGGCAGGTACATTTTGTGATGGTATTGGATTTACAAACTCAAGCGGCTTTTGGATACGAATCCCATGCCAAGGGCTTCTGTGGTGGCTGATTGTTCGTTACATGCGAATATTGCCTTGGCGCCTCAAGAAACCCTGGTACTTCATATTTGTCCATGAAGGGATCTTTCTTATATGAAGGATCTACTCCGTCAGTTGGGATGTAGTCAGCAATAAGTGCTCTTAGATAACCAAGACCTTCAGGCACCTGTCCCATCTCTCTGACCATGGGGCACGTTATACGTATAGGCACAATCCTGTCTGAAATATTGCGTGCTGGTCCTGAGCTAAATGGCGCTGCCTTGCGCAGGTCTCTTCTCTCCCGGTCCACTGGTGCAAATGCCATATATTTCTCATCTGTCCTAAACTCTTATAAAGTTTTCAGCGCCTCGATCGGGATTCGAACCCGAGTTTGCCAACGACCGTCAATGACGAGTCATTCATGGCCGTGACAGGGCCATAATCTAGCCAACATAAAATATATTATGCTGGATGCTAGACCACTACACCATCGAGGCAGTGATAGCAAATAGTTAGGATGAGTATTTAAAATATCATTACTAGTGCGTTAATTTCATTTTAAATGGCAGTCTTACTTTCTTTTCTTTATGCTGAGTTTTTTTCGTAAAATTGAAGATGGCAAATCCGATTACATTTCCTTTGCTATCGACGCGCTCGAATACATCATCACCAACATCCTTGAAGAATCCTTTTTTATTGGACATAGATATTTCTAAAAAATCCGCTTCTCTATCAAACCATATCTTCATTTCTTTTCCCATACTATATCGCCTTTCTTTAACTTGTCAGTAAAGAATGCCGTCATAACAAAGGCATCGTTATCTAATATCTTCACAGCTACCAATAAATACTTTCTTGTTACTGGTGTTTTCGCATAAAATTTGTGGTATAGAAGTATTGATTTATCGTATTTGCTTTCTATTATTGCATCTAGATCTTTTAGCGTTTCTGATATCTTCCTCCTCTGGCCTTTCATTTCTTTCCTTCTAAGAATATGTGCCATTCTTTCTTCCGTAATCCTGATTTTTCTGTCAAAAATATCGGTAAACATTAGAAAGATTAGTTTAGATGATTTAAAAATGGTTTAGCCCAATGAAGTTGACATAAGGTGTATTCTAAGATATATAACTAAGCGAGAATCTCTATCAGTTGGTTTCTGAATTCTAGGACTATCATAAGTTTCAAAAAACGTCCCTGAAAATAAACTTTTCCCTTCGTCTACTAATCTCTCATAATGGTAACCACTTAGATCTACTGTTCTGCCTTCAATATGATGTATTATCATATCATCTGGATCTGGCGTCAATATCAATCCATTTAGATAAGCAGAATTATTGTCGATCTCCACATACATATAGAAATCTCTACCTTTCTTTATTCGTGGATACAACTTACCCAAGGCAAATTCTCTTCCAATTTGTGCAAGAAGATCCTCGCTTCCGATATACCCAGCCAATACACTTTCTGAACTTTCATTAGGTTTGGGCTGAAATCCATTGCCACAAATTTGATTGAAAAGCTCTTCGTTGGCACGTCTTACATATAACATTATCATGTGCAAGTTATAATCGAAATGTATTAAAAATAAACGGTTAGCAGCGTACCGCCGTTTCCGGAAACGAATCCAGTACTTGGCAAGTCGCTGGAGAGATTCACTTCCAGGTTCGGAACGGGTCTGGGTCTACCCTCTCCGCTATGGCCGCCAACCAAGATTAATGACATGGAAGGATATTTAAGGATGAAAAAGGAATTAGCAAATATGCTAGTCAATGACGCCCTTCCTTTTCTGATCACACCCGCGATAGCATTCTCAATCCCCTTTGTCGGAGGGTATGCCTTCTCAAGAATAGGCCGTTATCTTGATGACAGGGCTGCCGCCAGGACAATGATTAAGCGAGGATATCAGATATCCACTGAAGGCAAGAATGTTCCGCTCCCTGGTTTTGAGAGCAGCTACGAGTACGAATGGTATGACCTCCTCCCCCGAATAAATTCGGGGGTTTCCGTGGCTCAAAGGAAGGTCACGTTGTGATGCGACTGCTGGTTTCTCACGTAGCGGACCGCTTTCTCCTCGTCCAAGCCCACTGTTCTGGCCATGTAGCCGCGTGACCAGAAGCGCCGCTTCGGGTAACGCAGACAGAACTTTTCCTTGACCTGAAAAATCTTCCGCGACGATCCGCCCTTGAGATATTTCACAGCCTTGACTTCATCTATCCCCTTCGGCAGTTCTGCGGCGCTGTGCACATGCTCAGGCATGACTTCCAAGGCAAGCAGCTTTATGCCGTGCCTGTGCGCTGCTTGCCTTATGCAGGCAGCTACAATGTTCCTGTTCTCCAGTTTCTGCATCATCTTGTATCTGTACTTTGTGCACCATTCGATGTGCCACACGCTCCTCCGCACACAGTGGTTGTGCCGAGCCAAAGCTACGTCTTTGTTCTCCATGAAATCACCTTTTTATGTTTAGAACGAGATAGCTTCGCTTACCCAAGTGGCGAGCTATGCTCGCAAGCGCAGCTTCGGCTGCGCTTTATAGTCATTTATTCAACAAAGAACAAGTATTTGGCGGCAATTCATTCACTGTTTGAAAACAGTGGGTTTCTTGCCGCTAGGCTAAGATTTTCGGGCAGTAATTTTAATCTAATGCCCGCGCCTGCGGCGGTGCTTGCGCAGCTTTGGTTTTTTTAGCTTCTTGTAAATAAAGAGCGCTGCACCTGCAATAATCAAAATAGAAATGCCAATGGTCACAGGTGACGCAACTGCTTGTCCTGTAAAACTTTCAGCTTGACTTTGGTTAGCACCTATGCCTGTTATGTTAACTGCCTCGCCTACAACCTCACCAGTTACGGGTCCAATTGTCGCAGTCGTTTCCTGAACCGTGCCAATTAGTGCTGTAACAGTTGTTGTGCTTGTTGTCGTCGTGCTTGTGGTTGTTGGCAATGCCACTGGCGTTGCACCACCCCCGCCTGCCGGTGGCGTGGTTGTTGTTGCTGCAGGCGCTGTAGTAGTTGTCGTGGTTGTTGTGCTCGGCACTTCGCTGCTAAAGAAATCCTCTAAAAATACAGTTTCGCCAAAAATCGGTTTTATTTCTGCAGTTACGTTGTATTCGCCTGTCTGGTTTGTATCGTTGAATGTAATTTCATAGGCAGTATTGTTAACATTATAACCAAGGATAAATTGTGATATATTGCCGTTAGGGCGGGTTATTTTTACAACCGTGCTTGAAATTGCGCCAGTAAGATTCAGCGATATGTTCTGTGCCTCGCCTGGCTGAACAACTGTATTTTTCACATCCATGCTCGCTTCTAGCGGCGCGCATACATCCGCTGTCGTGTTATCGCCGATGCGGACTAGCGCTAAGGCCGCCCAAGCTGTGTCAAGCGCATTAGCCGTGCTAGGATCCGAGCGCGTTGAGTCAGCGAAGCCGCCGTCGCTCTTTTGCAAGAGCTTCAGGTAGTTTGTTGCTGCTTCTGCATATTCCGGCTCGCCAACTTCGTTAAAGGCTATCGCTGCGGCAGCAACAGAGTAGCTCCTGTTATCGTTGCCAAAACAGGCTCTTGCAGATTTTTTAAGAAACTCTGTCGCCTGGGTCGTGTCTTCGCCCATCTCACTTAAGGCAAGAACAGCAACGGCTGTCAAACTTATGGGATCAGGGCCGAGCGAATACAGCGTATGATATGTTGTGTTGAAAGTCAGATTAAA
The DNA here is from genome assembly GCA_964655805.1 of uncultured archaeon. Taxonomy (GTDB): domain Archaea; phylum Aenigmatarchaeota; class Aenigmatarchaeia; order GW2011-AR5; family GW2011-AR5; genus CAZZNM01. The sequence goes on along the minus strand of CAZZNM010000037.1, from coordinate 1,349 downwards.
GCTGCCGTCTGCGTTCTGCAACCTCTTCAAAAAATTTAGCGCTGCGTTTGTTTCTTCAGTGCTGAAATTTTCATAGTTTACCAGGGCAAGCAACGAAAATGCTGTGTCTATGCTACTTTCTACAGGCGTCTGTCCATTTTCCTTAAAGCCGCGGAAGCCGCCATAACCGTTACTTGCATTGTCTGTATTCTGAAATGTCTTTAATTTCTCTGACGTGTTTACTATATCTATCTCAGTTTCATTCAATGTAACATAAAATGAATAGATGATTATGGCAGGTATACCTGCTTCGTCTGCTGACCATGTTACCGATGTTAAATCTTCCAATTGCTGCTTCAGCCAGTTAGACGCCTTACCAGCGGCAGGTTCATCCGCTTCGTAAAGTGCTATAAGCCCGGAAGCTGTCCAGTGCTCGACAAAAACGCCAGTACCCCAGTAGCCGTTGGCATGCTGGCTTGCATTTAGCCAGCTTATTGCTTCATCTAATTCCGATTGTGCCAATGATACGTTAATAAATGATAAAATAAAAAACAAAATAAAAATCTTCATTTTCATTCCAATATCTTGCACCTCAACTTACTAAAAAGTTTACTAGGTCTGAAATTGCTGTCCTTCCGGTGTAATCTTCGACCCGCACCTGCAATGTATTGGCGCCTGTTCTTGCTATTATCTGCTTCAGCACCATCTTGCAATTGCTGCATAGAACCCTCTCAATGCCATTGACTACTGCCTTTATTGTTCTCATGGTGTGGCTGCCTTCGGCCTCTATAGTCACGCGTCTATTGTCAAACGTGTCTCCTTCTTCAGGCGAAATCACGTTAACAGTTGGCTCAGCACACGTGTGCATGCCATAGAATTTGCTGCTCCGCGCGACTTTTGTCTTAGGACACAAGCTCTTCAGCTCAGAGAACTTCTTCACAGGCGGCGCTGCAGTGCTCCCCCAGCTATTTCCGATGACATCCCCATCTTCTACAATATAAATGGGGTAACCAACCACAGAATGCGTCCATTCGTTGTCTCCGGGCTTCAGATACGAGAACTGCCACGTAAGGCAGCAATCAAAAGGCGGCTGGCACTGACAAAGTGGATCGCTTCCAGGGCATCCTACGTCCTCAATGCCCGATAAAAATTCGCCAAGGTCACCGCCAAAATCGAACCATTCAGTGTGCATGCCTGTAGCACGCAAAGCGTCTTGGGCGGTAGCGCCATCCTCGACGTTGACGCATGTTGCGCTTGTCCTGCCATCTGGGAACGTAGTCACAACGCCAACGCGGGCTGCAAGCGCAGGGATAGATATTGCCAGAATTGCTAATACTGCAACTAGCGTATACTTTTTCATTTTTCACACC
>CAZZNM010000036.1:0-7788 GCA_964655805.1 uncultured archaeon | reverse complement strand
AGTTCCTATAACAAGAATCAATAATACAATAAAACTTGGCGGCACCGGCAAAATTATTGATTATGCTCTGAAGATGAGGCAGTTGCCACAATCACGAATCATGAGCAAGTTATTGGGAGAAAGAAAAATTAACAAGAATCATATATCAAGAATCGCAAAGATTGTTGCTGATTTTCACAGGCGTTCTGACAAAGTGGCAAATAGACACGGCTCAGTAAAAATAAGAAAAATCAACTGGGATGAGAATTTCCAGCAGACCCGCGAGTTTGCCGGCAAATCGATAAGCAAAAAGCAGTTTGATTTCATTAAAGATAAAATTGATAATTTCATTAAATACAATAAATCGTTATTTAACAAAAGAATCAAGGAAAAGAAAATTCGTGATTGCCACGGTGACCTGCACTCAGGAAACATCTTCATCGCAGACAAAATATACATATTTGATGCCATCGAATTCAACGAGCGCTTCAGATATGGCGATGTAGCTGCAGAAGTCGCGTTCATGGCCATGGACCTGGACTTTCATCATAGAGAAGATCTGTCGCGGCATTTTGTCAATGAGTATATCAAGTACAGTAAGGACGAAGAATTGCTGAAATTATTGAATTTCTACAAATGCTACCGTGCCTACGTGCGGGGAAAAGTCATAAGTTTTCTGAAAAACGAGAAGTCTTACAAATTAGCCAAGAAATATTTCGGATTATCAGAAAAGTATGCAAAATTAATTATATCTGAGCCCTCACTTATCGTCATGTGCGGCCTCTCGGGCTCTGGCAAATCATGGCTCGCACTGGAAATGGCAAAATACGGAGATTTTGAAATTATCCGCAGTGATATTGTCAGAAAGCAGCTAGCGAAAAGGAAAAAAACTAAATCAGGGTATAGCAAGGGCATCTACACAAAAGAATTCACTGAAAAGACTTATGTGGAAATGCTGAAACTAGCTAGAAAATTACTGAAAACCAAGAGTGTTATTCTTGATGCAACTTTTGCGCGCAACGAGCATAGAAAATTGGCCGAAAACCTTGCAAACGTCTTCAGCGCGCCTTTTGCCATTGCTCATTGCACAGCGCCCGAAAATATTATATTAAAGCGTTTGCGCGGCAGGCGAGGCGACATTTCTGACGCAGATGTGGCAATATATCAGCAACAGAAAAAGCATTTTCAGACTCCGGCAGGGAAAAATGTAGTAAAAATTGACACTTCAAATGTAGTTCTAGTAGAGCGCGGCATTGAGAAAGTCTTTAATACTTTATAGATTAATTTGTGTCTTGATGTCTTCTGTAAAGGATGCTTCGCTTGCGCCGCAGGGCGAGAAACAACTGGAATTGGCAGAAATGCGAATGCCTGGACTACTCAAAATCCGTGAGCGCTTCAAGCACGAAAAGCCATTATCCGGATTGCGCATCGGCATGGCATTGCACGTCACTAAAGAGACAGGCGTGCTTGTGCGCACGCTTGCAGAAGGCGGCGCAAAGATAGCGATAGCCGGCTGCAATCCGCTGAGCACGCAAGATGACGTGGCTGCAGCGCTAGCTGCAGAAGGCTTTGATGTTTTTGGCTGGAAAGGCCAGACAAAGGAAGAATATTATAAGAATTTGAATCACGTGCTGGATTTCAAGCCGCAGATAACGATAGACGATGGCTGCGATCTGGTGAATTTAGTGCATACAGAGCGCACAGACTTGCTGGAAAATATCATAGGTGGCGCAGAAGAAACAACGACTGGAGTAATAAGATTGCGCGCAATGGAGAAAGAAGGTGTTCTGAAATATCCGGTAATTGCAGTAAACGACTCAAACACAAAGCATCTTATGGATAACTATGTTGGGACATCTCAAAGCTCTTTAGATGGCATAATTCGTGCAACTAATGTTTTGATAGCTGGGACTAATTTTGTTGTATGCGGTTATGGCGATTGTGGCAAGGGTGTTGCCAACCGCGCCAAAGGCATGGGGGCTAATGTGATTGTTACAGAAGTTAATCCTGTAAGAGCCTTGCAGGCAATTTATGATGGATTCAGGGTCATGCCTATCACTAAAGCCGCTGAAATTGGTGATATATTCTTGACCGTAACAGGAAATAAGCATGTTATTAGATTAGAACATATGAAGAAAATGAAGAATGGAGCAATACTAGCTAATGCTGGGCATTTTGATCTTGAGATAGATCTAGAAAGTCTCAAGGAAGCAAAAAAGCGCATCATAAGACCTTTTATGGATGAGTATATATTGAATGGAAAGAAACTGTTCGTCCTTGCAGAAGGTCGTCTTGTTAATCTCGCTGCAGCAGAAGGTCATCCTAGCGAGATAATGAGCCTTTCATTCATGGACCAAGCCTTGGCCGTAGAATACCTTGTAAAAAATAAAGGCAAATTACAAGCAAAGGTATATGTATTACCAGAAGAAACAGATTTGATGGTGGCACGAATACATCTAGAGTCGTTAGGGGTCGAAATCGACGCGCTTACTCCTGAGCAGAAGAAATATCTGTCCTCTTGGCAGGAAGGGACATAGACTTAAAAAGAATTATCTCATTCTAACCACATGGTCAAATATCAGGAGATATCACTTTGGACGGATGAATCAAATTTCGATAAAGCTAGGTATATGTTAAAAAATAGATATGGCTTAGTCCCACCGAAGAACGATCCTTTTGGTAGGACAGAAAGAGACATATTAGTCTGGGAAGATGACTTAGGAATTGGCAGATACAGAGTTCATTTCGACAATCATCCAGACGGCCATCTGATATATTTCAGATACTGGATGATCCGGCTGACACCTGAAATAGAAGAAACAGATCCTATGTTGGAGACTGCTAGGCAAACACACGATCTAGTAAAGCCTTACAGGACTACGATATCAAAAGCAGGTGTCATAACTGATGAATTTACCGGCGCCATACAGATGCTTTAAAAAAACTACTTCTAATTAAAAATCTATGATAGGCGTCTTTGGAGGTTCTGGATTCTACTCCTTACTAGAACAAGCAGAGACGCGTGAAATGGTCACTTTATACGGCAAGCCGTCGTCTAAAATAACTATTGGCAGGATTGGCAGCAAGGATGTTGCATTCATAGCGCGCCACGGTGAGCGTCACCAGCTACCGCCGCACAAGATACCATACAAGGCGAACATCTGGGCATTCAAGGACTTAGGCGTCAAGCGCATTATTGCACCATCTGCTGTGGGCTCATTGAAGAAAGAGATAGCTCCGGGCGACTTTCTTGTGCCTGATCAGTTCGTGAACATGACCCATGGCCGTGACGATTCTTTTTATCACAACGAGACTGTACACATTTCTGCCGCTGATCCATATTGCCCAGAATTAAGGCAGCTCATTATAGAACAAGGAAAAAATCATGGATTGAAAATACACGAAAAGGGCACTGCTGTCATCATCAATGGCCCGCGGTTTACAAGCCGCGCTGAGAGCGACTTCTTCAGAACGCTGGGGGACATTATAAACATGACGCAGTACCCTGAAATGATGCTTGCGCGCGAGCAGGAGATATGTTACGCCAATATTTCTTTGGTAACTGATTATGATACGGGCTTGAAAGATGATCCGACTATAAGGCCTGTGACCATTCAGGAAGTGCTCAGCGTCCTCAATGAGAACAACGAAAAGATAAAGAAATTAATTTTTGATATGGTGCCAAAAATACCTGATGAAAGAAAGTGTATATGCGCCGAAGCATTGAAAGGGGCGAAATTATGAACAGCGAGACGGAAAGATATCTGAAAAGCATGATCCGCGACGTGCCAGACTTCCCGAAGCCGGGCATAGGTTTCAAAGATATAACCACGCTCATCAAGGACCCGTGGGCATTGAATACGGCTATCTATGAAATGAAGAAATATTGTCATGCAAAGCATATTGACAAGATAGCAGGCATTGAGTCTCGCGGCTTTATTTTTGGCTCAATACTTGCGCAGGAGCTGGGCATCGGCTTTGTGCCTGTGCGCAAGCGCGGAAAATTGCCGGCAGCAAAGATGACTGAAGAGTATGAGAAAGAATATGGCCCGGACGCCGTGGAAATTCACAAGGATGCAATAGAGAAAGGTGACAGCGTGCTTATTGTGGACGATTTAATTGCAACTGCGGGAACTGCCGTTGCTACGGCAAATCTAATCGAAAAGATGGGCGGCACTGTCGTTGGCCTACTTTTTCTTGTGGAGCTGTCCTTCCTTAACGGCCGAGATAAATTATCAAAGTATGAAGTGCATTCGCTATTAAAATACGATTCCTGATGCTTATGACAGTCGTTGGTAATGACAATTTTGCAAAAGAGCTTGCAACAGCGCTTGGTGCAGAATTCGTCCAGTTCGAGCAGAGAACATTTCCAGACGGCGAGGTATGCCCGCGCATTCTTGGCGATGTGAATAAAGATGTAATTTTAGTTAATCATATGAAACTTCCTTTGGAACCAAACAAATATTTCATGGAGACATTATTGCTCATAAAAACCCTGCGTGAGCTCACCGAGAAGATAGACGTCGTCATGCCATATTTTATTTACGCTCGACAGAGTAAAGTATTCCGCAGCGGTGAGCCGTTTTCTGCTAGATATGTTCTGGAAACTTTGCACAAGGCCGGCGCATCGCGCTTTTTTACAGTTTCCAGCCATACAGAGCGGGAAAAAGAGAGGTTAGCAGCAGATATGCCCGCATTCAACGTGAACGGCTTTATTTCAATTGGTAATTATCTGAAAAGAAAAAGTTTCTCAAATCCGGTAATTGTTGGTCCAGATGACGGAGCCGAGCATTTTGCAAAGACCGTATCTAATGCCTTGGATTGCGATTACGCGCTGCTCGAAAAGCACAGAAACCTTGATACAGGTGAAATTGAAATGAAATGCAACGTAGATGTAAGAGGTAAAGAAGTTATCATTGTTGACGATATTATCAGCTCTGGCGGCACAATGGTAAATGCCATTAAATCGCTGAAAGATGCTGGCGCTAAAACCATCTCTGTTTATGTCGTGCACCTCGTTTCTGACAAGGGCATAGAAAAGATATCGCCGCATGTGCGCGAGTTTCTTGTCTGCGATACAATAGAAACGCCGATATCAAGGATAAGCGTTGTCGAGCAATTGGTTGAGAAACTTAAAGCTTAAAAAGACTTCTGGTATCTTTGAAGTATGGTAATAGCAACACAAAGCATGATAGAAATCTCTGCTTTTGTTAGGAATGGAAATGTGGTCATACCTGCATTCAGGATAAGTGCTGACATCGGCAATTGGGGAGCAAGAGCCTTGGATGTCTACAAAGAAGCCCCCACACTGGCTCAATTGAGATACGCTGATTCTGCAAGCAACGAAATAAAAGAAAACATCAGGTCTCATAGATACAGAGGCGAGTTTACTGCAGATTTTGTCGATTACAATGCTACAAAGCCAAAGAGCACAAGATTGCCTAAAGGCTTTCTTTATGCCGAATTGGTGCAGAGGCCAGAAAGTGTAAGACAAGAAAACGGTGTGTGGATTGCCGAAGGCGGCAGAAGAATAGGATTGGTAATGCCGCCCGATGGCTATCAGGTTCCTGACAGTAACTTGCGATACAATCCAGAGACAGGATTTCCTATAAGGACACTGTCAGATAGGGATAAGGCGATAAAAGAGCTTTCTAAAATCATGCCAGCGGAGGAAGCCGAAAAAGAGGTTTCATATTTCTTGAGATGGGATGAAAATCAAAAAAGACTGTCTCCCGTTTCCCGCGGCTACGACTGGCCCGGTGAGCCCGGTCCGTCGTACGTCGGCGCGGGCTGGGGCAGCCCTTCGCTCTCGTCTTCGGGCGTCGGCTCCCGCGTAGTTCGTGAAAATGTATACAAATTGGACGTAGGTAGCTACAGAAAACTTGTGGAAGGTCTTCAGGCACTACAAGGAAATATAGCACCATCAGGAGTGCCAGACTTGGCAAAAAATCTTTTGGATATTCTTAGCAAAGCAAGCGAGTAATAGATATAAAAACTTTGTTTCTAGTAATGTAATCAGATTAAGATGACCTACGTTTCCTGTGGAGTCCCAGAGAGAGAGAGAGAGTACTTTCTTCTAGATTCTTCGTAATCCTGGCCAGCATGCGCATGGCTATGTATGACATGGCTGCGCGCCGAACTACACGCCTGGTCATAGCTCGGTATTTGGATATTGTACCGACATAAAATTCAGCGGTGATAATTGGTAGTCTAAACAACGAACATTAAAGCCGCAGTGATTGGCAACAACCAATTTCAATGGTCGGGCTATTAAAGTTCCCGTTTCCCGCAACTACAACTGGACCGATGAGCATTGCCACAAGCAATCAGAAACGGTCCGTCGAACGTCAACATATTGTTGTCCAGACAATATGGCGCATACGCGAACTGGAACAGCCCTTCGAACTCGAAATTGATCGAATCAACGGGATTTCGAACGTCGGCTCCCGAATAGTTCGTTGCTGGTCAGGATAATTATGAAAACCTATAGGAACCTGTATGATAAGGTGCACTCCATTGAGAGTCTGTATTTAGCTTTCAGGAAGGCAAGGAAAGGGAAAAGTAATAAGCTTTATGTCAAGGAATTCGAGTCAGATTTGGAAAGCAATATAACGGCGTTGAAAACAGAATTGGAAGCTCTCAATTACAGGCCAAGGAAACTAGAAAGGTTTGTTATCCATGATCCTCGGACAAGGGTTATTTATGCATCCGACTTCCGCGACAGGGTAGTTCATCATACATTGTGCAACATAATCGAGCCTATATTTGAGAAGATGTTCATCTTCGATTCGTATGCAAACAGGAAGAATAAAGGAACGCATGCTGCGCTGGAAAGGCTTGATCGCTTCAAGAGAAAAATTTCCCAAAACGGACGGCTTGTCAAAAGCGCTAAAAACAACAATATGACAATTGGTTATTTTCTGAAGGCAGATATAAAGCATTACTTTGATTCAGTTGATCATGAAATTTTGTTGGACATAATAAAGAAAAGAATTTCCGATGAGAAAGTTCTCGTATTGATAAGTAAGATACTCTCTAACCACGAATCAAAATTACAAGGCAAAGGCATGCCCATAGGCAATCTTACAAGTCAATTCTTTGCCAACATATATCTTAATGAGTTGGATTATTTTGTAAAGCATGAATTAAGGGCGAAATATTATATAAGGTACGTTGATGATTTTGTAATTTTGCATGAATCAAAGGAGCAGCTTGAGGAATGGAAAGAAAGAATAAAAGAATTTCTGGCTACAATAAAACTTGAATTGCATCCTGAAAAATCAAAGATATATCCAATCCATCATGGCGTTAATCTTCTTGGGTTTCGCATTTTCTATCATTACAAACTGCCTTACAAAAGGAATATAAGGCGATTCTTCAGTAGATTAAACAAATTCTCAATCATTTATGAAGATGGTGAAATATCCGAAGAAAAAATCATGCAAAGCATCGAAGGATGGCTTGCATACGCAGAACATGGAAATACTTACAAACTGCGAAAAAGAATGATGGATAAAGTTGAAATATCCCTTAAACCCTGACAGCTACTTTCTCGGCGAGCATGGCGTCGCTAACGATGTAGCCGCTGCGCGTCTTCGTGTCCCAGACAATCGCAGGGTTGACTAATTCTATTCTCTGTTTGAAGAACGGCGCATCTGTCACGAATGTGTTGAAAGCGCCGCCTTCGCCGAGTATGTCGAAGCCGTGCTTCTCGCTCAGGTGTTTCAGTGCCTCGAAAGCGCGCTCGTCAATGATGCGGCCAAGCCAGTCCTTGTCCAAGCCGCCTGCTGCAACCTCTGTGATTACAAT
>CAZZNM010000035.1:6613-7874 GCA_964655805.1 uncultured archaeon | reverse complement strand
CGAATGCATCATCTAAGCATAGGCATATTCGGCGACAACGAATTATTGAAGAAGCTGGGCAAGCAGGGCACGTGCAACGACATACTGATATACAACCACGGCAGCTCTGATGGCATTTACACCTTCATGGCACCGCGCGACAGCGAGCGCGTTCACGCGCTACTGCAGGTATTGCAAATTATCGACGTGCCAGTTATTGTCGTAAATGAAGTTACGAAGGAGCTTGCTGAACAAATCGTTGCAATAGATGCTATGAATTTTGAAAGTGGGTTTATTATTTCTACGTCTGATAACATGGAAAAAATAATCAAAGGAACGTCACTTGAGCAATTCGAGTTTGTCGAAGACGATAAAGATCTAAGAGAAAAACTGAAGCTAATAGATTCAAAACCCGTGACAGAAAATCCATGGGCACCGATTGATAACTATTTCATGGTCAAGAGCGTCGGCACGGTCGTGCTCTCGGCCGTTAAAGGCGGGACAATAAAGAAACATGACAAGCTATTCGTCCAGCCATTGGGAAAAGAAGTTCTCGTCAAGGGTATTCAGTCACAAGACAAGGATATAGAAGAAGCGCATGCAGGCATGCGCGGCGGATTTAACTTGAAAGGCGTTGAATCAGATGAATTGAAGCGTGGATATGTTCTTTGCAAGGATGCTATTGTTTCTAAAAAGATCGTTGTTGATTTCAAGAAAAGCAAATTTTCGAAAGATACTGCAGAGAAAGGAAATAATGTGCTAATTGCTGTAGGTACTCAGGTCGTTGCAGGAAAAATAGAAGAAAGCGAGCCACTGACAATAACAACAGAAAATCCAGTTGTTTATTTCCCCGGACAAAAGTGCATTGTCACTAGCACAAAGGTGGCGATGCCGCGGGTTATTGGCGCGGGAAGGATAAATTAATACTTTTCTGATATCGGATATTTATGGAGTATAATGAATTGCTTTCCGCAGCTCTTGCGCAAGATATGCGGCTTCCGAAAAACATTGCTGATACATTATTTTGGGAAGTGGATGGGAAATACATCACATTCAGGGAGCTTTCAGAGGGTCATGCGCAGATAGACTTCGACAAAATGTCGTATGAAAAGGCCAGGGAAGTCACGCTTAAAATTTACACAGAATCGCGCTATTTCCGGGGAAAAAACATCGCCTATCGGCCTGACGATGTACTACGGGAAATCGAAAACGGTACTGATATAGGAAAAAATCATGTAAATTCGCGGCTCAATATGGCAAGGCTCTATTACGATCTTGTAAA
>CAZZNM010000035.1:0-6513 GCA_964655805.1 uncultured archaeon | reverse complement strand
AGCGACATGGTCTCGCCGGTCTTGCCAAACCTTGCTGTTCTGCCGATGCGGTGCGTGTACTCTTCGGCTGTCTTCGGTATATCATAGTTGAAGATATGCGAGACGTTCTTGATATCCAATCCCCGTGCAGCAACATCAGTCGCGACAAGAATGTGCGGCTTGCCGCGGTGGAAGCCCTCGAGCACGCGCATGCGCGAGTCCTGCCCCATGCCGCCGTGTATTGCCCGCGCTTCCAATCCCGCGCGCTCTAATTCCCTTGCCACAAAATCTGTTATGTGGCGCGTTCCGCAGAAGACTATAGCAAGGTGCGGTTTTTCTTTTTTAATGAGATATTCTAGGAGCGAAAGCTTCTCTTCCTGCAGTATATCATAGTAATAATGCTTGAGCAGATGGTGGCTGATCTCCTTCTCGCCGCTTATCTTGACTGGGTGACGCATAAAGCGGTGCGCAATATCTACAATCTCGTCAGGCATGGTTGCAGAAAAAAGCAGCGTCTGCCTGCTTGCAGGTGTTTGCGAAATGATTTTGCGTATGTCGTCAATGAATCCCATGTCCAGCATGCGATCTGCTTCGTCAAGAACAAGTATTTTTATGTTATTCAGTCGCAAGGTGCCCCTTTGCATGTGGTCAAGCATCCTTCCAGGGGTGCCGACAACAATGTCTGCGTGGCGCAGCTTCTGTACCTGCGGCTCGAGCGAAACACCACCAAAGACTGTTGCTATCCCCAGTCGCTTATGTCGCGAGAATTTCTGCATCTCGGCGCTCACTTGATTCACGAGCTCGCGTGTCGGCCCGATGATTGCTGACTGCAGGCCCTTGCCACGCTGAACCTTCTCGACAATGGGCACGCCGAATGCCGCGGTCTTGCCGCTGCCTGTGATTGACTGCGCAATCAAATCTTTGCCTTCGAGCACGGCAGGTATTGACTTTGCCTGCACCTCTGTCATCTCAAGGAATCCTATCTCCTCAAGCGCCTTGATTATACTCTTGTCAACATGCAGATCAGAAAACATTTTCATTGATATCAAATTCCAATATAACTTATAAATAGCCCTATCCCAAGAATCCGCGTATGCTGCCGGCGCGCATTATGTTCTCTTCCATAGTCTTGAAATCCTTGCGCTCGAAATCCTCCAGGATTATGCTTGAAACAGTCTTGTGCTTCTCGTCAGTCTCGAAGCTAAACATACCTAAACTTTTCTTGACATCAGATATTACATCCTTTGGAAAAAAGTGGAAATTGTCTTCATTCACGTATTTAAGAGCGTCCTTCATATCATTGTCAAGACTTTTGTAGCAATCTGTCACAAAATCCAGCTCTTTGCTGTTCAGCGCATGCAAACCGAGTATTTCTGGTGGAAGCCCCAGCGAGTAGAGCGATGCGCAGAAGCTGATGGCTCTAGGAAGCCTTATTCCCTCGTTCTCGCGTGAATAGCCAAATAAGCCGATGTGCAATTTTCTCCTTCTTCGCGATGGCACATGCCTTGCAAATGCATTGATTGTATCAGCAAGTATTGCTACCTGCTTTCTGTACGCCTCTGAAAGCTTGCTTATGATTTTTTTTGTTTCTTCTTCGTCTATATATTCCGGCCTTGTTCTTTTTGCATCATTTATCTTTTTCACGGCCTCTGAGACATCCTTATCATCATTGTCGTACTTGAACGCAGACTGGATGGTGAATGTCTGCACGCTTGGGTACTCGCTCAGGCACGAGAGGTTATGCGGCTTAAGGTTGCCGCGGAACGGCGCCGAGCCCAGGCCAAGGATGGGCATTATCTTCGTGGCTGTTTTCTCTTCGAGCGCGTGCAGATGCTGCAGGGCTATCTTGTTCACAAGTATGGCTGAAACCATGCTGTAATTCAGCGCTGTATCCGAGCGCGCAAGCCAGACACGCTGCTCTGAAACACCTGCCTTTGTTATATAACCCTCGACAATTTTTTCAGGGTTCAGCATGCCCTCCATTGTTTCTATGAGCGGTATGACATTGATGTCCTTTGGATTGAAATCGCCTACCCATTCAGAGATCTTCATACCTTCAATACGCATACTAGATTTTTCTACAACGAATTTTCTATAATATTCTTTTATCCTCAGCAGCGATTCTGACGAGGTTGTCATCGGCAGCGCGACTTCAAATATAGGCGCCGCGTCATCGCCGTAGAATTTGCGCGCAATATCAAAGCTCCTTGGTATGGATTCGAGCGTCTCCAATATTATCTTGGCGTCATCCTTTTCTACCTCAGGGTTCGGCACACGCAGCGTGAGGAAAATATCCCTTCCGAGCCGGTTCTTCTTGAAAAAAGGCTCGTACTTGCTCAGGAGCTTTTTCACCACATAGTTGTCAACTTCCTTTCCTTCGCAGTCCCACAGCTGTTCATGGCATTTTATATGCGAGTAGGCGTAGAATGCCTCTTTTATCTCGTCATCGCCCTCGAGAATGGCATTAGATGCAAAGAAAGGATTCCTCGCATTGTCCGGATGCTGCGTTGACATTGTTCGCGGTATCATGCATGAATACTGTTGATAAAGGATTAAAAACTGCTATCAGTAGGACTGAATTTTTTTGTATCTTTAAGAAAAAACTAGTATAAATAAAATGATAAATAAACGTTTGTTTTCTTTCTTGGTATAGAAATATAAATCTCACAGTCAAACCTAAAGAATGCTCTCAAAGAAAGTAAAGAATATTGCACCTTCAGCGACGCTGGAGATGAGCAAGAAAGTCCGGCATCTGCAAAGCATAGGCATTGACATAGTCGACTTTGGCTTGGGCGAGCCAGACTTCGACACGCCTGAGCATATCAAGAAAGCAGCCATAAATGCCATAGAGAAGGGGGTCACAAAATACACAGCGCCTGCCGGCACAGAAGAGCTGAGGATGGCCGTATGCAAAAAACTGAAAAGGGAGAACAAGCTTGACTATAGCACTAGCCAGATTGCCGTATCGTCCGGTTCAAAACACTCGTTGTACAACATCTTTCTTGCGCTTCTTGACCAGGGCGACGAGGTTATCATCCCTGTGCCTTACTGGACGAGCTATCCTGAGCAGGTAAAGCTTGCTGGCGGTATGCCGGTATTTGCAGACACCGAAGATTTTCACATAGACATTGAAAAGATAGAAGAAAGAATAACAAAAAGGACAAAGGCAATTATCGTCAACTCGCCAAACAACCCAAGTGGCGCAGTGTACGACAAAAATCAGCTTAAGGCATTAGCTGGCATCGCAAAAGAACATAACATTTTCTTGATATCTGATGAGATCTACGAGCATTTCATCTATAGCGGACGGCATCATAGTGTTGCGGAATTTGCCAAAGAAAATACCATACTCGTCAACGGCGTTTCAAAGGCCTATGCAATGACCGGCTGGCGCATCGGCTACTGCGCAGCAGACGAGAAGATAATCAGAGCTGTTAGCGACGTACAGGGCCAGACAACAAGCAATCCCTCATCAATCTCGCAGATGGCTGCCATCGAGGCGTTAAACAAAGCCCCGTCAAAAGACATGGTGAACGAATTCGACAAGCGCAGAAAATATGCAGTAAAAAGACTAACTGATATGGGTTTTAAGTTCGAGATCCCAGAAGGCGCTTTCTACGTGTTTCCTGAGGTGCCAACGAATTCAGTAAAGTTTTCCGAACTTCTTCTCGATAAAGCGCGCGTTGCAGTAGTGCCAGGCAAGGACTTCGGCTCTGACAGGCACGTGAGAATATCCTATGCGACAAGCATGAAGAACATCGAGGAAGGCATGGACAGGATAGAGAACTTGCTTAAGAAAATCTGATTTATACAAATCTATATAGTGAAGCAAGAAAACAATCTATAGATATTATGACTTGCTTCACATATAGTTAACAACAAAAGTATATGTCGTTTCTTTTGTTGTTTAACTATAAATACGATTGCATCTAGTTTCATGCTATGTTCAAAATCCAATTCTGCGAATGCGGCGGCATGCTGGTGCCGCGCGGCAACACTATGAAATGCCGCAGTTGCGGCCGCGAGCATGCAATGACCCAGGAAGTTAAGATAACAGAAGAAAAACAAAAAGAAGACATAATCGTTATCGAGGACAACAAACCAGATCTGCCTACAACAGACAAGGAGTGCGCAAAATGCGGCAACCGCGAGGCATATTACTGGCTCATCCAGACGCGCAGCAGCGACGAGCCGCCAACGCAGTTCTTCAAGTGCACACAGTGCAAGCACACGTGGCGCGAGTATAAGTGAAGTAGTAAACATTTCTTAATCTTTGCTAGCAGTTTATAGTCATGTCCCTTTTCAGCAGAATAGGAAGGATATTCAGCGAGCAAGAAAAGCAAAAGCAGAAACTTGATATTAGTGATGCAATTAAAATAATAGAAGATCAAAAAAATGAAAAAGCAAATACAATTATTGAAGACTCTTACAAAGATGCACTGCAAATATATTCGGAGATTCAAGCACTCAGAGGCCTGATATCGGCTTTCAAGAACATAAAAATAGAAGAAAAGAAAGCCAAGGCGTCCAACGACGTAAAGGACAGGTTCTGCGCAGCCTCTGAAAAGCAGCTTTCCGCCATAGTAAAGCCGCAAAAAGAGCTTGAAGACATCAAAGAGTTTCTTAATCAGGTGGAAAGGACATTTGCATCGCTCGGCGGCCTGACGCCAAAGCAGGTGATGCATATAGGATTCTTCTTCAAAAGAGATGTGTCAGAAATTTCACGGAAGACGGTTATCGTAGGTGATCTCGTCCTAAAGGCGAAGAAAAGCATGCATATGCTCGACGAGTACGAGAATTTCTACAGGGTTCGCAAAGAAATAGAATCCCTGGAGCAAAAGGCCTCGCTAATGGAAAAAGAAACGAAATCCATAGAAAATACATCAGAAATGCTGGAAGCTGACATGAAAAAGATAAAAAACGAAATAGAGAGTATAGATACAACCGAACTGAACAATGTTGAAAAAGAATTTGCAGAATCAGAATCGACAAAAAGCTTGATTGAACAAGAATTGCTTTCCTATCTTTCTGTGGAAAAAATTCTGAGGAAACTGAGACACCAAGAAAATATCGCGGACGGCGTTCTTGATGCATACATAAGGTCCCCCAGCGCAGCACTCATCGAGGACAATGAGCTTAGGATATTCCAGTTTATAGAACAGGCCATTTCGCTCGCGTCAAAGCTTGAACTTGATGCAAAGAATATTCTGAAGCTTAAAAGAATACTTGAAAGAAAGGATTACATAAAGGAAAAAAGGAAAGAACTAATCGAGTCATTGAAGAATGCAGAAGAGAAGAAAAGAATCATGGACACTGTCAGGAATTCCATAGAAGAAAGAAAGAAGTTGCTTGAGATGACAAAAAAATCCATAGAAAATCATATAAACAACGATAACAGAGATATTGAAAAGATAGACTCAGACATCACTGATATAAGAAAAAAGATCGAGGACTCAAAGAATGAACTGAAGATGATGGCGCAACGCCTTACAGGCAGCGAAATACTATAGCTTATATCCCTTTCCAAGAAATAACAATTATGATCACAGAAGAGATCGTGAAAGATGCATTGTCAAAAGTGCATGATCCAGAATTGAAGCTTGATATTGTTACACTTGAATTAGTTTACGAAATAAAAATAATTGAAAATGACAAAGCATGGATAAAGATGACATTCACGACGCCCGGCTGCCCTTACGGACCAGCATTGCTCGATTCTGTGCGCGAAGCTTGCATAGAGGCCGGCGCAAGCGACTGCCAAATCGAATTAACTTTTGACCCGCCATGGCAGCCATCAGAAGACGTCAAGTGGGCGATGGGCGCGTTCTCGCCGTGGTCGCATTAATACCCCCCAAACCTCTCCATTTTTATTCTCTCTTCAGCAATGCCCATCTCCTTGAGCACAATCTGCATTGCATCGACCATTGCAGGAGGGCCGCACACATAGAATATTGAATTTTCCACGTCTTCTATGTGCTGCCCGATCATGTGCTCGTCAACGCGCCCTGTGACGCCTTTCCAGAAATGGCCCTCGGGCCGCGTGATTGTATGAATAATTTCAAGGTACTCGTTCATTTTTTCCATCAAATCTAAATCTTCCATGAACACAATGTCCTCTGGCGTCTTGTTTGAATAAATTAATTTTATCTTTGCACTATTCCCCATATCAGTAGCAGATTTTATCATGCTCCTGAATGGCGTTATGCCTATGCCGCCTGCTACCATGACATGCTCGCTGTTTTCTTGCAGAGTGAATCGTCCGAACGGACCGCGTGCCTTTATTTTCTGGCCCTCAAGCTGCTCCAGCTTCTGCTTGAAGGCACTTCCTCTCATTGTCGTTGTTATCATAACATAGTCCTCTGTCGGCGAAGAAGCAACGGAGAATTGCCGGTAATTTCCGCGTGCATCTTGCACGTCAAGGAACAGCGTAATGAACTGGCCGGCTATAAAATTGAAGTTCTCAGGCTTCGCAAAGATGAAGCTCTTCACATCGCTCGTCTCTTTTCTGATCTCTTTCAGAAGCAGTTCAAATTC
>CAZZNM010000034.1:0-7942 GCA_964655805.1 uncultured archaeon | reverse complement strand
CAATGTGTATCCATTATAAGAAAGCTCTTTGTCCCGCGAACCTGTCAGCGCATAGGGCACAAGCTGCATGTCCTCTTGCTGCCGGATAACTTTCATCGCTTCTGTTGTCATGCTGCCCGGAAGCCCTGATAGTATAACATATATCGTCATAAGGATCACGCAGCGTTTCTGTAAAACATCAGCCTGTCTGCAACGACCGGCTTTGGATTGAAATGTTTCTGCATAGGCTCGAAATAATCCGGCTGCTTTTCGTGCAGATTGTATAATGCGCTGCCGACCTGCTGCTGGATCTCCGGGGGCGGTGCTCTCATAGGCGACCTCAGCGCAAGACTCTCGCTCATTCCGAGCAGGTACGCAGCAAACTGCACAGGCTGCGGATTCCTGAAATTATCGTCTACAATGGTAAGTTCTTCATTGCCTATTTTCCTTACATAAGAACCTCTCGCGCCTACAAGACCATTCAATTCTTTCAATGATTCGTTGATTTCCTTTGCCCTGTGGTATTCGCCCTTTAATATTGCGCTTGTCATTTCTGAATAAACATATGGGAATATATTGCTCCATACCGAGATGACGCCGTTTGCGGCTATCTCAGGCGCAGTCATCATATAAAATGTTACAGGGTCATCGCCTGATAATATCAGATATTCGTTGTCTGCGAGCCCTCTTTTTCTTGCCTCGTGACGCACCGCCTTCCAGAAGCTTGCATATTCGTCATCGGGCCTTGCCCTTCCGCCCGTGGCGTCTTTTGTGCCCCATATGTTTGGCTTTGCCTTTGCGAGCGCGGCCATGACATCGGCCTGAATAATCGGATGCCCTCTTCCGGGAATGTTGTAAACTAGTACTCCAATAGGCGCGGCATCAGCAACTTGTTCAAAATAATCTGCGAACCCGTCCTGTGACGGCATGTTGTAGTATCCTGTCACGTGCAATGTGACGTCTGCGCCATCGTCTGCCGCGTGTTTCGTGGCCTCGACAGCTTCTGCTGTGTTGTTAGAGCCTGCACCAACAATTACAGGTATCTTGCTGCCGAGCCTGTCTCTTACAGAAATAACCCTCCTATTTATCTCGTTATGCTCGTCCCAGGTAAGCGTTGGGCTCTGGCCGGTGGTACCGCACGGAACAAGTCCGTTGATGCCATTAGCGATTTGGTATTCTACGTGTCTTTCCAGCCCTTTGTAATCTATAGTGCCATCACTGTTAAAGTGCGTTGTCAAAGCAGTTAATGCGCCTTCATATCGTTCCATCTTATCGCCTCTATCATCTCTCCAAACTTTTTATGCTTTCATTCTACCGATGCGTTCTGTGGGTCGTGTGATGCCTTCTTCTGGTTGTCATAATTTCATCCACTATTTATTAACAGTCTAATGTCAGCGTCCCATCTCCTCGGCGCATCCATATTCTTGGTTCCAGTTGCCTCATCGCTGGATTTCCATCTAACAATTTCCTCAGTTCTCTCGCAGCGTGCCCATAGGTTAGATAGTTTACACCAGTGCTATAAAGCTGCCACCCTTCCATATTTACGTCAATCCATGCAATTGCGTATTCGCTCATTTTCATCACCTCTTGTTCCAATCCGACTTTCGTCTAAGATCTCAACGCGTTGCATCGTCCCCTTCAATCTGTGCATTCTCATCAAATCACCTCCTGATCCGACTGATTTTCATCATGCAGTTCTGTAACCTGCATCGTTCCTTTCAATCTGTGCATTCTCATCAAATCACCTACCAATAGTTAGCTTTTTATATATATTAACCTAATGTTATTATAGTAACAGATTGTCAAAAGATTGTTATGGTCACAGTAAGCCATCTGACGAAGAAATTTGTGGACGAGATGCCATTCCTGCACGAGGCGCTGGGCAAGCATTTGATCAATTATGGCGCTGTGGCGCAGATGCTAAAGCCGCGCATCGATCGTGAGCTTGATAAGGACGTGAAACTTCATGCCATTATAATGGCGTTGCGCAGGTATGGCGAAGACATAGTCAGGAAGCATGAAAGCGCGAAAATCATGAAGGTCTTCGAAAAGGGCTCGGAGTTGTCAATGAAATCAGGGCTCTGCGATATCACAGTAAGCAAATCAAGGACGCTTTTTGAGAAACTGAAAAAGATCTATGAGATTATCGATTACGAAAAGGGCGATGTGCTAAATGTTGTTCACGGGAATCTGGCAGTGACAATAATTACGAATGAAAAACATGAGGAAAAAATACTGGATATGCTTGGTAAGGAAAAAATAATACACATAGAAGATGATCTTGTACAGGTTTCTTTGAGATTTCCTGAAGAGTTTCTTTATACGCCAGGCGTGCTTTACCAGATGACGCGTGAATTTCTCTGGCACAACGTTAACCTGATCGAGATAGTCTCGTCACTGACAGAACTGAATTTCATGATAAAAAGAAAAGACGCCGTGAAAGGCTACAGTGCATTAGAGGATTTGTTAACATCATCGAAGAAAGTCAGGAAATAATCCCCTTGATAAACTTTATATACTTGTTAAACAAGTATAACAATATGGCCAAGACGACAATAACTGTTAGGGATGTCGATGAAGAAACATTTAGGAAATTTAGGGCACTGACAGTCGAGGAAAGGACAAAACTAGGCGATACGTTGAGCATTGCCATGAAACATTGGATAGAGGAAGAGCGCATGAGAAATGACAAACCTGATCCTAAGAAACTCAAAGAATTGGTAGGGATTGTAAAGATAAAAGGCAGGAAAAAGGTACGCTGGAGTGAAGAAATAGACGAAATTTTATACGGGTTAGAGAAATGATCTTTCTAGATTCCAGTTTTCTGATATCAGCAACAGTTGAGATCGATCAGAACCATGAAAAGGCTGCGTCTATAATGGGAGATATTATCAGTGGAAAATACGGCATGCCTGTTATCTCTGATTATATTTTTGACGAGACGGTCACTGTCATACTTGTCAGAACTAAGGATTTGGAAAAGGCTTCATTAGCTGGCGAGAAATTAAAGGCCTCCATGAAAATGCTTAAGATTGAAGACATGGATTTTAATGAAGCGTGGGAAATCTTCAAGAGCCAGCAGAACGCAAAATTCAGCTTCACGGACTGTACTACTTTGTCTGCGATGAAGACAAACGGAATAAAAAACATCGTGACGTTCGATGGGGATTTCAAAAAAATAAAAGGAATCAATGTCGTCTAAATCACTTCAGCGCCGCGCCGAGCTTCTTGCGCAGGGCATCTACGTCTTCGATGATTTTATCTGCTGCTTCTATCAATGCTTTTTTCGGGTTCTTGCTCTTAACTGTTATCACTGGCTTTGCAAGATAAGGATGCTCTATCTTGTAAGCGGAGAATTCAATACCGCGCTGCTTCCAAACTTTCTCGTTGAGCAGATTCACAAGCGTGACATCATCTATCTCCACTTTCAACATGTCATCGTTCTCTTCAAGAATTCGGAGTTCCATAGTTATATCACTCACAAGTAAATTATTTAAGCGGTTTCGCGGTTCTGCGTGCCCTGTGTGGGGCGTGCGGCTTTGTCACGTGCTCCTCGATGTGCTTTATCATGTCCACGAAGCCGAATTTTCTTATTATCCTGACCTTGATTATCCTGCCGTCCCTTACGTCCTCTGGCATGAGTGTCAGATCGTCTATGCGTATCCTTGAATGTCTTTTCGGCTTCTTCTCATATCGGCGTATGAGTTCGTGCAGTTTCATGTCCTTCTTTTCCACGGGCAGTGATGAATTGAAGAATTTATTTATCCTTTCAACTGGAGTGTTCCCATGCGCAACAATGGTGTCCTTGTCTATGCGGATTATGGTGCTTGGCGTGACATCGGTCTCGTCGGTTATCTCGCCAACGAGCTCTTCCATGAGATCCTCGAGTGTAACAAGGCCTATTATTTTTTTACCGTCCCTGACAAGAGCTATGTGCGTCTGCTTGTCCTGAAACAGCTTGAACGTGTCGTCTATGCCCAGGCTCTTCTTCACAAAGATCGGGGCAGCTGCTATGTCCTGCAATCTTTTGTTCTGGCGGTTTTTCTGGACAGAAGCCATCACGTCCTTGACAAATATTACACCCGTTATATTGTTTTTAGAGCGCGTGTACACGGGTATCCTCGAGTAATTGCTATCGATTATATCCTCAAGGGCCTGTCTTATGGTCATCCTGCCATCGAGCGAGAAAATCCTATCAGCCAGGATCATCACTTCCTGCACCGTTATGTCGCTGAAGCGGACGGCCCGCTCTATGATGTACTGTTCAGCCGGGTCTATGACCTTCTTTTCCACGCCAAACTCTATCATAGCCTTTATGTCGCTCTCTGTAATGGGCTCGGCTTTCTTGATTTTCACAAGCCTGTTCACCCTGGTGGCTATCCATTCCAGTATTACTACAAGCGGATACAGAATATAATTCAATGCCAGCACAGGACTGGCGACCGCAAGCGATATACGCTCGGCATGTGTGGCGGCAAATGTCTTCGGTATTATTTCGCCAAATATCAATATTATAAGTGTCATTACACCGGCTGCAATGCCAACGCCTGAAGAGCCGAACTCCTGTGTGGCTATGACTGTCGCCAGTGCCGCGGCACCTATGTTGGCTATGTTGCTGCCGATGAGGACCGTAATTATCATTCTCCGTGGGTTTTTCTTCAGTTTGCTCAGCGTTTTGGAACCTTTGCGGCCCTCCTTCAGAAGGCTCTTGACCTTTATGGGACTTACGGACACAAGCGCAACCTCTACGCCAGAAAAAAAGGCCGACAGAACGACAAGAATCGCCAAGAGAAATATCTCGCTCATGATACTCTATCCAAAAAACAGTCTTAAATATGTTGCCGGAGAGCGACTTACTCCAGCACCATCTCGATGTCATTCGCGTTGACAAAGGGCTTGTCCCAGTGTGCGTCAGCAATGCGCGGACAGGCCGTGTTAACAAATGCGTCACACTTGATGCCCATCAAGCGCTCATTCGTGATTTCGTCCATGGAAATTATGAATGCCTCCCTGCCACTCGATTCTATCTTCTTCTTTAAATCCTCTGCATTCGCAAGCAGCATATGTTGGCCGGTCTTGGATGTTATTAATATAGCGAATGATTTTGCATCTTTCGCCTTCATAATTCTTCCGTATCTCAATTTGTCCAACTTTCTGATTTCGCTTGTTATGTCTTCTATCTCCATTTTTTCGAGATCCAAATTGTATACTTTTTTATTGTTCATTCCCAATGGATGGAACTTTCCAGAACCAACAAAAAGATATGCATCTACTTCATCGACGATCTTCTCTGCGTTGACATACCAGCATCCCAGCACCTGACCGCCGATGACGGCTTTTTTTCCAGCATTTTCTAATTTGACTTTTACTTCTGACAGGATTTTCATATGTTGGATATTGGTAATGATGCCAATTTTGTTTTCCTTGATTATAGAAAAATCTATATCGCCTAATTCGATGTCAATAAAGTACGGAAAATACAGAACCGGAAAGCCCTGTTCTGCGTCACGGTAGAATTTGTTGTGACCGACATGCACGATCATGTCGCAATTAAGTTGCCTTGCTTCATTCACGGGTATGTCGCATGCGCCATAAACAGGGTCTGCTGATAATATGCATTCTATACCCGCATTATGTAATTCGCTCATTATCGCGGTAGCGCGAGTCTTTAGTCCTTCCGGTAATTGCAGCAGCACGCGCTTTGTGCCTGATTTCTTTATTTCGTCTACAAGTTGTTGCATACTACCCTCACTTCGTGAGTCTAGACCATATTAAATGTTAAAGAAAATATGTAAAGAAAAAGCTTAAATTGTTGCTTCGTGCGCCTATTTCTTCTTTTTGCTTTTACCTTGCCACCATATAGCGCCTGCAACCACAAAAAGCACGACACCAACGATGGTGTGCACCATGTGGTTTGTTCCAAGCCCCACTGCCTCGTGATTGAGCGGCAGTGGTGGTGTGTGGTCGATGACAAAATACAGGCCTGCGATAACAAGCACTGCGATCAGAACCAGTTTTGATTCAACCATAGCAAAATATGGTATAAACAATTTTAAATACTAATCCAAATTAAGCGGCTTTATCGGTGCCATTACAGCTTTCGGATCCTTCTTCCACTCGTCTGAAACGTCGGCGTAAAGCTCTAGTTCATTGCCGTCAGGGTCAAGGATATAGATGCTGTGAGTAACTTTATGATCACTAGCTCCAATAATTGTAACGCCTTTTTCTCTAAGCTCGCGATAAGCTTTTCTGATATCCTCTGGCAAATCACCGATCTTGAATCCGATATGGTATAATCCAGGCTCAGCTTTCTGGGATTTCTTTGGCTTGCCACCGACTTCGATTAATAACAACTCATGATGCGTCCTTCCAGAAGAAAATACAGCAATATCTTTCGTACGGATTATTTCATTGAATCCTAGTGTATCGCGGTAGAAATTAGCAGAGCGCTCAAGGTTTGTAACGTAAAGCACTACATGCCCAAGTTCTTTGATTTTCATATACAAGAATCGAATTCTTATTTATTAAAACTTTTGCAACATCTGTTATGTGCTATGAATATAGTCGAGCTACACAAGGTTGAAAAAAAGTATCATATGGGAGAAGTAGATATACCAGTGCTTCGCAGCATCGACCTGAAGATAGAGAAAGGCGAGTTCATCTCGATAATGGGACCGAGCGGTTCGGGCAAGAGCACGCTGCTCAACATGATAGGCGCGCTTGACAGGCCGACACGCGGTGAAGTGCTTGTAAAGGACAGAAAACTCTCGGAAATGAGCGAGGATGAGTTGGCAGAGCTGCGCTCGCGTGCAGTGGGCTTTATATTTCAGGCGTTCAATCTCATACCACGGTTAACGGCTATGGAGAACGTCATGCTTTCAATGTGGTTTGCGGGCATCGAGCACAGAGAAGAACGTGCACGGGAGTTGTTAACAAAAGTGGGGCTTGGGCACCGGCTTCACAACAAGCCAACGCAGCTCAGCGGCGGCGAGTCGCAGCGCGTGGCAATAGCGCGGGCGCTTGCAAACAATCCAGATATCATAGTGGGCGATGAGCCGACAGGCAATCTTGATAGTAAGACGGGCGGCGAGATAATCGGCATGCTTAAGAAGATAAACAAGGAAGGCAAAACGCTCATAATTGTCACGCACGAAAACAAGATAGCAAGCACAGCCGATCGTGTAGTGCACTTGCTTGACGGAAAGATAACAAAAATAACAGGTGGTTAGTTAATGAAGAAATATATACTATTCGTAATTTTACTTGCATCAGTAGCATTTGCAGCTACAGTGCCTATAGGTCCTGTACTGAAAGTAGAACTGGCGAAATATGATCCGTTCCCTGCAGAGGCCGGCAGCATCGCGACCATATGGATAAAGGCAGAGAACATCGGCACTGAGCCTGCAAGAAACGAGATGTTCACGCTGAGCGTGGACTATCCATTCTCGCTGCCCAACAACGATCCTGTGCGCAATTACGGCATGATAAGTTCTGGAGACGATATATTGCTTGAGTATAAGCTGCTCGTGGATGCTAACGCGCCTAATGGAACGTACAAGATGAAGATAAGATACGGGTCAGGCCAGGTGCTTGAGGAAAGGGAGTTTCAGCTGACCGTAACAGAGCAGGAAAAAAATGCGGATCTGGAGGCACTGTTTGTCGAAATAGAGCCCGATGCTTATCCAGGCGGCACCACCAAGCTGACGGTGGATATAATCAACAGGAACCCGGGAACTGCATACTTTACTATTGTCACAGCCCGCTCCGATATAGCAGTGATCGAAAGGAATGAAATCTATGTGGGCAATCTCGAATCAGATGATTTTGATTCTGTTGATTTTGACCTAAAGATAAAGGGGGATGCGCAGCCAGGCGAATATCCTGTGCATGTGACAATGCGATACAAGAACAAAGACTCGATAGCATTAGAGAAGAACGACACGATAAACATCAAGATCATTTC
>CAZZNM010000033.1:0-8058 GCA_964655805.1 uncultured archaeon | reverse complement strand
CACGTATGCACTACGCATATAGTTCACTGAAAGAATATGGGACGGGTCGTTTTTATAGTTAACCAAATAAAGAAACAGGATATTATAATTTGGTTTACTATATGTGACCAACTTGTGTAATATACAGAATATTAAGTTGGTCAGCTATAAAGATTTGAAGAAAAGCGCCCCCGGCGCGATTCGAACGCGCGACCCCTTCCTCTCTTCAGGAAATTCGTCATCGCGATGCAAAGCAGCGCTCAGATCACCTCTAGGAGAGAAGTGCTCTATCCAACCTGAGCTACAGGGGCGTGAAACAAGTATTAATTCGAGGAAACCAATAAAAGCATGTATTATCAATGTCAGGGATATGAGGGCAAAGAAATCTGCAAAGAAAAGTGACAACAGAATTGTTTATATTGCTGTTGGCACTGTAGCTGTCATCGCTGCTATACTGTTTTTGTCTTCTGGGAACTCGGCCACAGGAGATGGAGTAGAAGCAACAACCTCGACAATACCGCCTTCTAGAGCTGTACCGCCTGAAACCCTTTCCGGAAATCTGAGAATAGAAAACATTGAAGGGGATAAACTGAAAATATTCAACGGCGAAGCCGTAGTAATAAAATCTTCTGTTATTTCGTTCTTTATAAACGGCGCGGCCATAAGATGCTCTGGCACAAAGGATCTTGAACCGCAAAAAGTAATGGAATGCACGCTAGAGGCACGGTGCCAGAAAGGCGATGTACTGAAGATTACCTATTCAGGAAAAAGCGTAGAGCATACATGCTAGACAAATACCTTTAGCGCATTCTTTACAATGGCCTTCATGGCTCCATTGCCGATATCGCTGTCTTTGCTCACGCGCAGCACGCCGCCCTTGCCGACGGTTGCTGAGAACAGATATTCGTCATCTATATAGAAGTTTGCAAATTTGCCAGTGAGCTTGTCCGGGAACGTGAAAACTATGTAAGCGCCTGTCTCGTTCGTCGAGAACTGCACTTCCCTGCCAAATGTCGCTATCTTTGGCGATATATCAATGCTTATGCCCAGCTTGTCTTCCAGCTCTTTCACGTTCTTGCCTTTTGTGCCTATGAGCCGCGGTATGATCTCGTTGTCGACGCGTACGGCCACTTTGTTATCGCTAAGTACTTCTACCTCTGCGCGCCTGTCGAATTTCCTTATCTCCTGCAAAACATATTTTCTTGCAAGCTCCTCTATTGCTGATTTTCTCTTTTCTTGTATAGGAATGATGACGTTCTCTTCGCCATACGTGTATATTTCGTACTCCAGTACATTGCTTTCAAAGTCGCGCACCTCGACGACTGGACGCGCCAGATCTGCCTCTGTCATGCCTGTAGGCGTGCGCACAACCAGAGTAAGATAGTAGACCTTGTATATTGCGCCGCCTTTGATGTAGATTATGGTGTCGATTATGTGAGGTATAATCCCCAACTCAATTCGTCCTATAAATCTTTGAACAGCATCCACCGGATCTGTGGCATGCACGACGCCTATCATGCCTATGCCAGCAAGCCGCATGTCGCCGAAGACGCGAAAGTCTTCTGTCTTGCGCATTTCATCAAAGATGGTGTAATCTGGCCGTAAAAGCAGGAGCATATCGGCTGTGTTCTCAAAATGACCTTTCAACTTCGTGTATTGCGTTATCTCTGGCCGTACCTGAAGGTCGCGCGGTGATTCCATTGTCTTCACGATATTGTTTTTTGACTCGTACAATTCAGCTAAGCTACAGGCGAATGTACTTTTGCCAGAGCCTGGCGGGCCGGCAATAAGAATGCCTTCTGCACCTTTCTCCAAGCGCTCGCGCAATTTCTGTGAAACTTTGTAGTCATCTATCGTCAGCTTTGTGATTGGCCTTACAACTGTTACTTCAACGCCGTCGCTGAAAGGCGGCCGTGCTATTGCTATTCGCTTGTCGCCAAGCTGTATCACTGTCGCTACGTGCCCGCCTATTTCTATGAAGGAATCTTCTTCGTAGCGGGCAATCTCCATTATCTCTTTTATGATTTCTTCCAGCTCCCCAAGAGTAAGCTTTTCGCCAATCTTGACAAGCTCAAAGCTACCGGGCTTGCCGCGCTTTGCAAGCGGCACGCACCCTTCCTTGAGATGAACACTCATAGTGTCGCTTGTAATGAATTTATCAAGTTTTGTCTCTTTCTTTTTTTCATATGGCTTGAAGTATCTGGAATCAACGCCCTCTGCTTCAGCACTAAGTGCTTGTACCATATCGGACGTGTACAGCGCCGCGCCTTCTGAACGGGCCATGTCAAGTATGAGCGCGTCTATACGGCCGTATTTTGCCAGCTGAATCTCCTCATAGGTCTGCCGCCTACCGGTCTTCGTGAACTCTATGCCCTTCTTGTTCATGCCGCGTATCTTCTTCAGCTCTTCAAGCCCCTTGAAGCCGATCTCGCGGCCTTTCGATGCTTGTGCCCTAAGCTCTTCAATAACAAACTCTGGGACAATTATCTCCGCGTCGCTTATCTCGCCTTTCTCGATCAGGTCAGACAGAATGCCTGATATGATAACACTTGTATCCGGTACTATCTTTATTTTTGTCATATTCTATTTCACCTTTTTGCATATTGATTTCTATATGGTAATGTACTCAGTTGTCTGAGAGAAGTAAGAGTTTATTATCATATAATGCAAAGGTTCTTAAATGCTTTATATCAAGACCCACCTAACAAATCCCATTCTTGAAGATAATGTGTTAACATCCTATCCCTGGCAGCCAATTCTTCCACAGTAGGAAATGTGATATAAGGAAACTGCTCCAAATCCTTTCTACTAGGCCTGTAATTTGGATTGTTCTGTCTTTGCTCTTTCAAGAATTCGAATACAGTATGAGGATATGTTTCTCTGTCTAGCATTGGTATCAAAGCAATACCAGATGTTTCACCTGTCACCTCGTCGTAATATGGCAATGTAAAGTTCCCAGTATTTTCTACATAATACCTCTCTCCATTAATTTTTACTGTCTTCTTTCTGCTCATAAATAATTTCAATTCCCTTTCTCCATAAGTGCCTTTATCTTCACCAGCTCAGACGTGTCAAGCTCACTTTCCTTGCCGCTCTGCATTTCGCGGACTTTGACTTTGCCTTCAGCAGCTTCCTTTGGACCAACAATGACAGCAATAGTGGCATTTATTTTATTTGCGTATTCCATCTGCTTGCGCAGATCGCGTTTGCTTACATCGTATAATGCAGATATTCCTAGTTTTCTTAATTTCTCGACAATGTCAATTGCATATTTCACATCATTTACGTAAGCTACAAAAACTGTGCCTTTGTCAATAGCGGG
This sequence comes from uncultured archaeon, assembly GCA_964655805.1. GTDB lineage: Archaea > Aenigmatarchaeota > Aenigmatarchaeia > GW2011-AR5 > GW2011-AR5 > CAZZNM01. The sequence continues at coordinate 4,757 of CAZZNM010000033.1, read as the reverse complement.
TTTCTCCTTCAGTGAGAGCATAAGCCGCTCTATGCCGCCGGCTATTCCGCATGCAGGCATGGGGTTGCCGTAAAGCACTAGCAAATCGTCATAGCGCCCGCCGCCAGCGACAGCGCCCAGCTTCCCTTCGCCGCGGATCCACGCCTCGTAGACAATGCTTGTGTAATAATCAATGCCTCGCACAATACTCGGATCAAACTCATAATTTATGCTGTACGCTTCAAGCAATGCGAACAACTCCCTCAGCTCGCCGAGCCCTGATTTTGCCAGTTCATTTGTCGCGAATTTTTCTAATTTCTTGATATCAGATTTGCAAAATTCATCGACTTTGGCTGCGTCAACGCTAAATTTTTTCAGTTCGCTCCTGAATTCGTTTGCAGACAGCTTTGTCCTCTTGTCAAGCACGCGCATGGCGTTTACAAGATCTTTTTTCTTGACGCCGATGCCAATTAAGAATCCCTCAACTAATTTTCTGTTATTTATTTTTATTATGAAATCCAGACCAAAAGAATGTAAAATATCGCTCGTCAAAGCAATTATCTCTGCATCTGCTTCAGCGCCTACTGCGCCATAGATCTCTGCATCCCACTGCCAGAACGAACGGTACCGCGCATATTGCGGGTTGTCATAGCGCCACATGTTCGAGATGCATGCCAAGCGGATGGGTTTTGGCTCATTGCTGTTTGCTACCATTCGCGCCATGCCGACAGTTAGGTCAAATCGCAGGCCGATTTTCCTGCCGCCTTTGTCTCGGAAGGCGTAAATTTCTTTTTCTATATCTACTCCGCTCTTCGCAGTAAGTGTGTCCATATTCTCAAGCTGTGATGGCTCGACAAGGCGGAAGCCGCGCGACGCGAAAATTTGCTTTATCTTTGCGTAGATCGCTTCGCGTTCCTGCATCTCCTGCGCTTCGATATCTTTCATGCCTTTCGGCACTGTGAACTTTTGCATATCAATCACTTATTTTTAATTACTTAATTACTTTTGTAAGTGGATATTCAATAATATCCTGAGCACCACATCTCTTAAGCCTTGGTATTAATTCTTTAGCTTCTTCTCTACTAACTACAGTTTTCATTGCATACCATATTTCAGCCCCACCCTTATTATATAATTGCGACATAGTGGGCGATCTCATGGCTGGCAATGCCTGTGCTATTGCATCTAATGCATATTGAGGAACATTCATTTCCAAGACAACTCTGTTTCTCGCGTCTCTTGCGCCTTCTAATAAAACTCTAGTATCATCGATATATTCTCTGTTTCTAGAATAACTTTCTTCATTTGTTATCAATCGAGCAGTCGATTCAATGTATGTGTCAATTATCCTTAATCCACCAACTTTTTCTATTGTGCCTCTTCTTCCAATTGGCGTTGCCCTATTATCTAGTCCTACATCTGCTATTCCTGCGCTAACCTTCTGCTCTGTTGCGCCATAAGAAGGTTGAAATCTTATTGGAATCCTGAGTTCAGAAAAATAATCTGCTGTTAGATTTTCGTACTCGCTTGTTACTGTTGAATTTGGCTTTATCTGTTTTGGCTCTGTTATCCCACTTCTTTCAGTTACAAATACCACCAGTCTAACTTTTCCATATCCCAAGTTTGATAATTCCAGTACATTTGCTCTAGTTTCCCTGATCCAGTCATAACCTGTTATACCTAGATCAAAATACCCTTCTTCTACTAATTTTGCTATGTCTTGTGCCCTGAAGAATCTTGTTTCAGCTATCTTAACATCGTCTATCCATGCAGAATCTTTATCCCCGCTTATATCCAAGGACGCGTCGCTAAATAATCTCCGGGTTTCCTCTTCCAGACTTCCTTTAGGCACAGCTAATCTTAACATTTCTACTCACCTTATTCTAGTTTCCTGTAAAAGCAGGTCCTTTCGCCCGTGTGACATGCCGGGCCATTCGGCCTTACCCTGTAAATTAATGCGTCACCGTCGCAGTCATAGAGTATTTCTTGTATCTCCATCGTGTTGCCAGATGTCTCGCCTTTTGTCCAAAGGCTTTTCCTGCTTCTGCTGTAAAAAGTCGCAAGGCCTGTTTCCACTGTTCTTTGCAAGGCTTCTTTATTTGCATATGCCAAAGTCAATACATCCTTTGTCTCTGCGTCCTGCATTACAACAGGGATGAGGCCTCGCATTTTTCTCCAGTCAAGCTGATATTCCATATTTCTCACCTCCTTTCGAATCTTCTCAGATATTCACGACCGAGATCAATGGCCATATCAGCTGCTGAGCCCATCACGCCTATCTGCAATCTTCTCATCTTTGATCCCTCCTCTTTATTCTCAGCTCTAACTGAACGATATCGCCAGAATTAACGCCAAAGCTTCGCCTAATGTCGCTAGGAATAGAAATTCTGCCCTTACCGTCGATCTTTGCAGAGAATTTTACAGAGTCAAGGCTAAAGAAGTCTTTCTTTATCCGCTTTCTGCGCTTATCGGGGATGAACTAAATCCCCTGTGAAGGTACTCGCCTCTCATACTCATCTCACTTTGTTTAGTGCGCCATTATTTAAAGATTTTGTGGGAAACCAATTAAATGGCATTCGGTAGTTATATACGGTTTGGCCTCGGATTGATAATTTCAGTAATGGCAATATGGTCTTATTTCGCAAAAGAAGCCATATCGCCCATACTGGCGATACTTGCTGTCGTCTATGTTATACTTTCGATATTGTGGTTTGCTTTCAGGTTCTGATTCCTGCGAAAAGCTCCTGCATCAGATCGAACGCCTTGGCGTCATCCATGTCTAGGGTGACTAGCTTCTCGCCTTTCGGCACGTATAGGGTTCCTATATCTTCGCCGCTTGCTATATCCCCTATCGGGTATTTTACATGCGCAGTAACCAGTGGCATCCCGGCCGGCATTAATATTTCACCGGCGGCCAGCTTGCTTGCGTAGCCGCCCCTTGTTATTATGTCGCCGTGTCTTTCTACAACAAAGCCCTTCATCTCGCTGTCGATGGCGTACACGATCCTTATCGGTCTTGACGACTCGATGTTGGGGTCGCCGTCATAGAAGTATTCTACGTCGCCGCCATTTCGTCTGCCAGCCATACAAGTCACCATTAAATCTGCGCCTATGGCAACGGCTGTCTTCGCGCCAAGGGTATCGTTGTCGTATTTCTCGATCTCCTCCTGCGAAAGAACGTCGTTTGCATTTACAATTGGGAGCATATCATTTTGGAAGGCGAAACGAATCATGCGCCTCATGTTTATTACCCTGTCCTTAGTAGAGAAATCCTCGCTAAGTGGCAAGATTTGCATCACGGCCGAGTCTGATCCGTTGTACTTTAGCATCTCTTCATAGACTCCCATGAGTTTCGGCTGGCCAACTCCGGCATAACCCTGTTTCTCATCCATAGAAAGCCCACGAGTGGATCTGCCCATTCTGGAAGCGCCCGTTGCTATGGCGCCTGATGTGATAATGACTATGTTGACTCCATTCTCCCGCATCCCTACTATCTCGCCCATCTTCCTGTTCATGACCTCGTAATTCAATCTGTTTCCGTCAGTCACGACCTCTGTGCTGAATTTTACCACAATGGTGCGCGGGTCCCTGACGTACGGCGTCCTGTCTATTGGCTCGTAGCTGAAAGACATGCACGCAACTTAGCAGAAAGCTTTTTAAGCTATCTTATATCGAATCCCTTGAATTCGTTCTTTGCTTCGTCCCACTCCATGTCAAATCCATCAATAACGGCGTTAGGTGGCCCTGTGCGCAGAAGCTGGATAAATGAAAGCAGGTCAAACTCATCACCCTCGGCAACGACTTCAACACGGTCATCTGGCAGATTGCGCGCAAAGCCAACAACATTGTTTTTTTCCGCAGCAGATTTTGCATAAGCGCGGTAAAAAACGCCCTGCACCTGGCCGGAAATCAGTATACGACAGCGCTTGTTTTCCGTCATAGTATCCCCTCCTTTATCATTTCCGGTATCATAGCCTTCAGGATATTGCCAAGCTTGTATTTTCCATAGTTATTCCTGTCGATCCAGAGCAGTTCCTCAATCTCGCTGCTTGCTATCGGCATGCCATCAAGCTCTGCAAAATAAGCTATGACACGCACTTCGTCCGTGTCATCGTGGTTTCTTGTAAAAAACGTATTGTAGTATTTTGGGTTCTTTATTGCAACTCCAAGCTCTTCGATTATCTCGCGCTCCAATGCCTGCAGATCGCTTTCGCCTTGCTTGCGCTTGCCGCCTGGGATGAAAAATATATCTATACCCTTTTCTCTTGCGACAAGTATCTTGCCATTATCGATGATTATCGCACCGATTTTGTCTATCATATGGATCATTTTTTCGGATATATTGAATATATTACCTTACCTGGAAGTTTTCTTCTCCATCCGCTCCTAGTAGGCTCTCTTGGAAAGTTTATCCAGGGATCCATCCAGAGACCCTTAGAGTTTCTAGCTAAGTAGTGACCTATGGGGTATCTCTTAGACCTCTTGATAAAAACCATACATCGCTTTTTATTTAGAAGAGATTTTTTATTTGGCTTCAGATAGTTGTAAGTATAGTTTAAATTAACATGTCCCAGAGCCTTTACAATTTCTCTGCAATAGTATCCTCTTTTCTTAGCATGATTTGGCTTATCAAAAAGATTTCGTGCATTATCGTAGTTAAGACCTGTTATCGATGCCACGCATGCAACACTACACCCAGATGGATCTTTCTGCGAAACTGATTTCATAATGCGAGGGGCCGGATTTGAACCGGCGAATCCACTAAGGAACAAGGCCCT
>CAZZNM010000032.1:0-8073 GCA_964655805.1 uncultured archaeon | reverse complement strand
ATCATCAATGCCCTTCTGGCAGAAAACAACATTGCAGCCAGAGGCAACCACTTTCTTGACCATGTCCTTGAGCATTCTGCTCTCCTGCTCGACAAATGCCTGGAGCTGGTCCGGCGATGTAATGCGTATCTGCGCATCTGTCTCTGTGTCCTTTAGCTCCAGTGCGCAGTCCAATAAGCAGATCTTTGCATTTCTTACCTTCTTTGGCATGTTAGAGTGGACAATCTCCTTATCAATGACCAATCCACGAATGAGCTCTGTATCATCGACGCTTCCGCCCTGCTTCTTTTCTATTTTAATATCATCCTTGTCTATTTCATCGCCTGCAACTATGCGCACAGCATCGACAGCGATCTTTGCCATGCTTTCCTTGGCTGCTTCGCTGCCCTTGCCGGTCATTGCTGTCATGGCTATCTTTTCAAGCATTTCAGTATCATTAACATTCACATCATCTGCAAGGTCATTCAACAGCTCTAGTGCCTTGGATTTTGCCATTCTGTAGCCGCGGACTATCACTGTCGGGTGTATTTCCAGCTCGATTAAATCTTCTGCCTTCTTGAGAAGCTCGCCTGCGAAGATTACAGCAGTAGTCGTGCCGTCACCCACCTCGTCTTCTTGGGTCTTCGCGATCTCGACCATCATCTTGGCAGCCGGATGCTCTATCTCCATCTCAGTAAGTATCGTAGCGCCGTCATTGGTGATTGTCACGTCGCCTATAGAATCAACAAGCATCTTGTCCATGCCCCTTGGCCCAAGCGTAGTGCGCACGGTCTCAGCCACGGCGCGTGCTGCAGCTATGTTCCTGCTCTGCGCATCGCGCCCTGTCGAGCGCAGCGTACCCTCAGGTAATATAAATATCGGCTGACCGCCAAGTTGTCCCATTTGCATATCTCAAACACCTCTACCCTTTTTACTTCGTAAATATTGTTTTAGTAATATTTTACATCTAAAACAATAATTGTTTTCGATATAGCGTTTTACCGAAAACAAATAAGTCTAGACCATATTAGGTCGTATACTTCCATGCACATATACAACAGAAAAGGTTAAAAGCGTATGGTTTTACCATCTCTTCAGAAACCGCCTAAGCTCGCTCATGGTGTCGAATTCGCGCAGCTCGTGCTCGGCGATGCTTGGTATATCTATATCCAATTCATCTTTTGTCACAGCCAGTATCGGTTTCTTTGTCGTTTTTGCCAAGCTCTGCAGGAATGGAGCATTGCGCTCTGCACGCTGCGCACGCTCCTCTGCATCGGACATTATCAGGAAATTCTCGGAATGCGCTATAATATTAAATGGGCTCTGGGTCACGAAATTCGTATCAAGCCCTATACTTTTCATGTCTCTTGAGACAATTCTTTGAAACCCATCTTTCGGCGGATTCTTGATTTCGTTGTCAGTCATATCCATATTAATCGGGTCTGTAACATCCCCGATGAGCTGCTCCATTCTCTGGACTGTGTTGTATTCTGTGCGCATCTTCCTGCTCTCATGTTCGTAAACGCTTTTCTTGCTTATGCCAAGCTTGCGCGCCAGCGCTGCCTGCGACAAGCCGGCGGCTGCGCGGCGTTGCCTTAACTTTTCTGGGTTTACTTCGGCGAAGAGGCCGCCCTTGTTCCTGTAAAGCGATGGTATATCATTTGTAATTATATTTTCAAGTGTGACCGATGTCATCGCAAATACACCGAATCTTTCGTATATGATATTATTCACGAGATTCTCCCGGCGAGTGTGGTGGCCAACCAAGAACGCAGAGGCGTCCAAACCAGAGGACAGAACCCTCAAGTTGCGGGACTGCTCTTCCTGGAAGGAGTCTATATTATCAAGCACCTTAAGCAGAAGCATCTCGCGCTTGCGTGCAGCAATATCAAAGCAACCAGAGTACTCAGAGTAGCTGTAGTCGTTTTCTTCCAGTATGCGCTCGACTTTGTCTATAAGATGCATACTAAACTTTTCTCCGAAAAGGTTAAAATAGTTGTTTTCGAGAAGAGAATATACGGGCCGGTAGCTTAGCCTGGCAGAGCACCTGTCTTATATGACCTGTTGGGATAATCAAATAGATCCCAACAGACCTGAGGCTAGCAGGGGGTCGAGAGTTCAAATCTCTTCCGGCCCATTTTTATTCTTTTCTAATACCGTTTTTCTATGGATCAATTGAAGATAGTTGCTTATGGAGATAGCTTGACCAAAGGAAATGTTGGGTTTGGACTTGGAATACGTTATTCTCCATATACAGATTTCTTACAAAATATTGCAAACGAATATTTAGCAAGTCTTGGAAGTTCAATACCTATTTCAATTGATAACATGAGCGAAGACGGTCTCTTGGTAGGTCCGGATGGCTTATATGACTGGCCAGATTCGCCATCGCCTCACATACACGTAATTCAAGTAATAAGAAAAAAACCAGATGCGTGTATTGTTCTTGCAGGTACGAATAACCTAGGATACATACAAAATGTCAATGAAGTCGCAGAATATTTGTTTTCTTTGTATCGTAAATTGACTGAAAGCGGCGTGGAGCCAATATCCGTTACAGTTCCTCCTGTTGGAGAAGAATTCAAAAGATTGTATGGAAATGCTCTAGTAGAAATCAGAAGGAAGCTGAACGAATCCATACGACAATACTCTGCAGAAAATAATATGCATTGTGTTGATCTTTTTTCAGCTACTGCAACACCCGAGGGCTGGATGAGACCTGAATATGTTAGCGATGGACTGCATTTTAACTCAAACGGCTACAGACGCATGGCAGAAGTAATCTTTGAGCAAGGCATAAAGCCGTTTTTAGAAAAAAAGCTTAATCAGAAATAACCGTTCCCAACTTTTTCCCATCAAGAAGTTTCAATAGGTCGCGCGGATCGCGGCCGCTCATTATCACAGTCTTGATGTGGTGCTTCCTTATTGTATTTGCTGCCATCTTGTCGAATATGCCATAGCTGCCCGGTTTCCCACCTTTCGTATATCTGTGCAATTCCTTGAATTTTATTTTATTTATTTTCTTGGCATTTCTGAATTTGTTTGGATCTTTTGTGTAAATGCCATCCACATTTGTCAGCTTTATCAGCATGTCTGCGCGAATGATTTTCGCAGCTATCGCCGCGTTCGCGTCAGTGCTGCGGCCCGGCACAATGCCACCAATGACGCCGCTGCTTGTGCTGTTCAACTGTTTAAGCGAGTATATAGGCTCTTTCCTCAGAAGGAACGCGAGAAATCGCACATTGACGCGCAAAAGCTCGATTGCAATCCATTCCATCTCTGTGCTACTGAGCCCTAATTTTCTTATCGAGCGGTAATAATTCCTGATAAAGCGGCCGCCGCCTATGACGACGATAATCTGGTGCCTTTTTGCGATTTTCTTAAGAACAGGTACAAATTTTCTGAAATATCTCTTGTTTGGACCGTTCTTACCGATCGATAACGAGCCACCAACTTTTATAACAAGCTTCAGACGCCTCATTCCAATCATTTTTTCTTGCACAAGAAGCTATTAATAATTTCACGTATGTATTTAGTCAATGGATACTAATACTCGTTATAAAAAATTGCAAGAAAGGTTCGGTCTGCCAAAGCTTCATGAGCTCAAGAATACATTCAGATTTGAGCTGAACAACGAACACGAGATATTTGACCAGATCAGGACAGAGATCTCAGACCGGCTCTTCTCTTTTTCTGACAGGATTGTAGAACCGATTATCGCAGGCTCCGAGTCCTACTGCTGCCTGTACGAGCAGAACATGGTTACTGACGAGGAGCGCCAGGAAATGTTTGAAATTTACAAAAAGATACAAGAGCTAAAGTGGGAAAACAACCTCCTTATGCTAAATCAAAACGAAAAAGACACAGCAGAATGGATAAGAAAGACCTGGGCTTTATGGAACAATGAGATGAGCGAAACGCTGGCAAAGGTCTGCAAGAAGCTTTCCCTCGGCTGGAAGAACATGAAGATCAAGGACGAGAAGACGTATTACCAAGGCTGATTCTGTTTCAGTCATCTCTGAGAGAAAGAAGCCTCTCAACATTCTCGGCTGTTATTTCAAGAGTACCATTGGTGTCGCCCCTGACATAAGCCTTTCCTGAATCCGAAAGACTTCTGAGAGTTTCCCAGGAGAGCTTGTACGGGCCCATGAGCACATCGCCTCCTGGACCATCAGCCCCGATCCTTTCGACAACTATACCCTCATCAGTCAGGTATAAGTTGTCCCGGACGGGCATGCCATAGGACCTTCTATTGAATCTCGATAGCATGCCTGCAGAAGACTTGAACTTGCTAACATCCAATTCTAGCCGCCTCAAGGGGCCGGAGTATATCATGGACATATGGTGTTAGAAATCTTTTTATGTATGGGCTCGGGCGGAATCGAACCGCCTATCTCTTCCGTGTGAGGGAAGCGTCATGCCAATAGACCACAAGCCCATTATCCGTTTTTATAATTAATTAATGAGAATTAAAAACATATGAAAGCAACGGCAACAGCCAACGCCAATATCGCGCTTGTAAAGTACTGGGGCAAGCGAAATGAGCAATTAATTCTGCCGCAGAACTCGAGCATTTCAATGACGTGTGATGGATTAAGGACAATAACAACAGTCGAGTTCTCAGAGAATTACAAGAAAGATGTTGTAATTATAAATGACGAAGAACTTAAGAAAGACGAGAAAAATATCATAGGTCATCTTGATCGAATAAGAAAAATGGCAAGAATAAATCAGAAAGCAAAAATAGTCAGCAAGACAAACTTTCCAGTCGCGGCTGGACTTGCAAGCAGTGCCAGCGGCTTTGCTGCGCTTACACGTGCAGCGACGCGTGCTGTAGGCATTACGATGAATGAGAAAGAACTAACGATACTCACAAGAATGGGCTCTGGATCAGCGGCACGGAGCATATGCGAAGGGTTTGCAATATGGCACAGAGGCAACAAAGAAGATGGATCTGATTCATTTGCAGAGACAATAGCTGGCAAAAACCATTGGCCAGAATTCCGGATGATAACAACAATCGTTACAGAGAGCAAGAAAAAAGTTAGCAGTCGCGCGGGAATGTCACAGAGCGTGAAGACGTCGCCATATTATAGAGGATGGCTTGATTCTGTTGATGATGACTTGAAAAAAGTCATGGATGGAATAAAAAGAAAAGACCTTCAGACAGTAGGCCTTACAGCAGAGGAGAACTGCCTGAAGATGCATGCACTGATGATGAGCACTAGGCCAGCTATAATATACTGGCATCCGACAACCGTGGAAATAATCCGCGCTGTGATGCAATGGCGTAGTGAGGGACTGCCTTGCTATTTTACCATCGACGCAGGGCCCAACGTGAAAGTAATCTGCTTGTCGAAGAATGAAAAAGAAATTACGAAGAAATTACATGAATTGAAAGGCGTGAAGAAAACGATATCCTGCAAGCCGGGCGACGGGGCTAAGCTTATTCAGAAACATCTGTTTTAGTTATTTAAAATTGCAATCCAAGTCTTGCTAATGGTCACAGTCTCAGCTCCAGGTAAATGCATACTTATTGGCGAACATGCTAGCGTTTACGGCGAACCTACTATCATAGCCGCAATAAACAAGCGCTGCTTTGTTACCGCTACGAAGAATGCGGACTTGATAATCAGAACACCTGAAGGTGAATCTCTATATGACATCAATGAAGTCATATATTTCGTCAATGAGCTTCGTAACCTGTGGCACAAGTGCGCAGACAAAAGGGACTTTTCAGAGCTTTTCGAGCTGATGAAAGAAGACCCGTTCAATGTCGTCAAAGCCGCAGCAGGCGAAGTTCTCATGAATCTCAATATAGATGGTGGAGCAGAATTAGAGATAAAGTCCGATATACCTGTAGGCGCTGGGCTCGGCTCATCTGCTGCGCTGGCTGTTTCTGTTGTCAAGGCTATGACAGTTTTATATGATAAAGACCTTAGCAGAGACGAAGTAAATGACATGGCATACTCCGTAGAGAAATATATACATGGCACGCCCTCGGGCGGAGATAACACTACGTGCTGCTATGGCGGACTTGTGTGGTTCCAGAAAACTATGCAGGGCAATGTGATAAAGAATCTCACGCTGAAGCTGGAGAATTTCTTTCTTGTTTATGTTGGAAAACCAGAAAAAAGTACGGGTGAGCTTGTGCAATTTGTGCGCAACTTGGATGAAAGCTATCGCCAGCCAAGAATTTCTGATATTGGTAAAGCCACACATGAGATGCTGGATGCTATTGTCGATAATGACGTGAAGAAAATAAAAGAGTGCATCAATAGAGCACAAGAGAATCTTGCCGAACTAGGCGTCTCGACAGTAGATGTAGATAACATTTGCAAGAAGGCGCAAGCCATTGGCGGCGCTGCAAAACTATGCGGCGCTGGCGGCGGGGGCACAGTACTCTGCTACCACGATGACAAGTTAAAGCTTTTGGATGCAATATCTGATTTAGGTTTTTCAGCAATTGAAACAATACTAGGAGACGAAGGCGTGAGGGTTGAACATATATGATTCATGTATCAGCACCGGGCAAGCTCATGCTAGCTGGCGAGTGGGCAGTACTTGAAGGATATCCATGCATAGTAACCGCAGTAAATCGGCGCGTTCATTGTCAGATTGAAGAAAAAGATCCGACAGAGTCAATAGAGATAGAACTCAAAGATTTCAATATAAATTCAAAGGCGCTATTTGCAAACAATAGACTAACAATAATCTCCGGCGATAATGAAAAGCTGAAATTTGCAAAAGCAGCAGTTGAGATAGCACTACAGTATGTTACAAAACCAAAGACATTCGGGCTTGTTACATGGAACGAGAAAACAGAAATTAAGAAGGATAATGGAACAAAAAAACTCGGCTTCGGCTCATCTTCTGCAGCGGTAGTTGCTATAATATCTGCTGTTCTTACTTTTCACGGCATTGGTATAGCATCTGTGCCAGAGAAAATACGCGTATACAAGCTGGCAGCTATTGCGCATTACCGTGCACAGGGCAAGATAGGCTCGGCGTTCGATATAGCTGCGGCGACATTCGGCGGCGTGATTACTTACAGGCGCTTTGATGCACACTGGCTTGAAGAGCAGTTGAAGAGCAATTCATTGCGCGGCGTTGTCAACAAGAGATGGCCACAGTTCTCTGCAGAGGCAATAAATCTCCCGAAAGGAACAAACTTGCTTGTTGCATGGAGCGGCAAGGAAGCTTCTACATCAGGAATGATGCAAAAGATGAATCAGTTCAGGGAAAACGACCCCAAGGCGTACAAAAACATTTATTCAAACATTGGTTATCTTGTTGAAGACCTGATCGACGCAATAAAAGAAAATGACAAAGAAAAGATATTAAAGCTGCTCAATGAAAACCATCTTTTGCTGTCAGAACTTACAAAAAAATCAGGGGTAGATATAGAGATAAAAGAGCTAAGGAAGCTGCATGATATAGCAAGCAAATACGGCGCAGGAAAGCTTAGCGGTGCAGGTGGCGGCGACTGTGGCATTGGCGTTTGCTTTAGCAGTGCTACGGCAGACAAACTTAGACGAGCATGGTCTGCGGGCAGTTTAAATATCATTGATGTGAAAATTGATGACGATGGAGTGAAGCTGCATGGCTGAAGAGACGCTTCTTGTTGTAGACGATAATGATAAATTCAGAGGGTATGCTTCGCGAACCGCATGCCATTCGGGCGATGGCAAACATCACAGAGCATTTGTCTTGGTGCTGTACAACAAGGAAAAGAAGATATTGCTACAGAAAAGAAAATCCAAGCTCTGGGACGGCTTTTGGGACATCACTGGCGCAAGCCACGTTCTGCATTTGAACGGCCGCGATGAAAGCTACGAAGAGGCCGCAGCGCGCTGTGCAAAAAATGAATGGGATGTATCAGCAAAGATGAGAAATATACTGGCTTTCAATTACTTCGAACGCTTCAATGGCAGCTGCGAGAACGAATACTGCGCACTTGTCATTGGTGAGCTTCAGGGTTCATTGAAGCCAAACAAAGAGCATGTGCACGACTATACGTGGACTACATTGATAGATCTTGCCAATGATGTGAAGAAAAATCCTGACAAGTATGTTCCATGGGCAAAGATTGCC
>CAZZNM010000031.1:2291-8173 GCA_964655805.1 uncultured archaeon | reverse complement strand
AGCCAAAGAAGAGTGGGTGGAGCTTCATAATCCTACTTCAAGTGGAATCAATCTTAGCGGATATAGATTATTTGATAATTCAGGAAACTTTACACTACCTTCTGAAGTAATACCAGCTGGTGGCACGCTTGTTGTTGCACGCAATGCAGTAAGCTTTTCAAATCTATACGGATTTTTACCGGACGTTTCTGGAATGACGTTAAGCCTTGCCAATACTGGTGATGTCCTCAGATTGAAATATCCTAACGGAACAGAAATCGATATGGTAGCCTGGGAAAATTTTGTCAGTGGCTGGAGCATAACAGCAAATGAAGGCAATTCTACTAAGCGCGACCCGATAAATAAAGATACAGACACAGTGAGCGACTGGGTTGTTGATACAAACCCAGTGCCAAATGTCCGCGGCACATGCGATGCAGACGGCGATACTTATAATTCTATAGCGTGCCTAGGCACTGACTGTAATGATGCAAATGCAGGCATCAAGCCAGGCGCTGCAGAAATATGCGGCAATGGCATAGATGATAATTGCAACAGTGCTGTAGACGAAGGTTGCGCACCGCCACCACCAGCGCCGACAGCAGCACCGCCTAGCAGCGGCGGTGGAGGGGGCGGTGGCTCTGTTGTTATCACAGCAAACCATGCCGCTAAGCCGCGGCCAAAAGTGCCTTTGATTATAGCAGCGCTTTCTGACTGCAAAGAGGAATGGCAATGCTCAGAATGGTCTGGCTGCACCAACAGCAGGCAGACGCGCGTGTGTATAGACAGCAGTCTGTGCGGGACAGAAAAATTCATGCCAGTAACTGCAAGAACATGCGTTGAGGGAGCTCCTGCTCCGCTGCCAGAAAGTACAACGCCGATTATAATGACCGGTCTTGAGCTGCCGGCAATCACAGGGCTTGTACTTGTCAGAAATACGTTGTCAGGATTTATTCTGACATTGGGGCTTATCATAATCATTTACATGCTGATTAAAATGAGGCGCGAAAAGGAGTTCAGGTGGTAGGGTTCAAAAGAAAACTTAGAAATATTTTATCAAAAATTCGCGCTTCGTAAAGCGAGCGTAATGCGAAAAAGGGATTGAATAATTATAAAAACTTTCATAGCGCTTTTATTTAAAAGAACGTGTTACAAATGCGGTATCATATATTGCTTGCACTGATTTGCCTGTCCATGGTATACGTGACTATCCCGTCATTTGTAGCTGCAGGCAATAACTCAAGTGGTTCTGCTTTCTTTGCCGCAGAGGAAAATCCTGTCATAGAAATTACAGATGTGTTCATCGAGCCGGCGCAGACAAGGGAATTTCTGAAGACGCCTAACGGGCTCGATCTAATTGTCGAGAAGATAACAAATTTCAGGGATGTGCCGCAGAACATAATTGTTCAGACTTCGACTGATGATAAAACATTCTACTTCAATGTCACGATATCGCCTAACATAACATGGAGTTTTGGAAAGCTCGGCAATTTTCTCATCATACCGCAGAACGATGCTGTGGTCACTAGCGCAACATCGTATTACGCAGAAGGGGATGAGCTGGTAATCGTGCTCGAAGGCGATACAGAAGAATTATTCATACATGTCGGCGAAAAAGGTGCCCCGCGGCTTGTGATAACAAATACAGACACGTTCTGGAGCTATGACATCCGCAACAACATGGTCAAGATAATGTCAAACAACAATAATGTTTCCACAGTCATAATGTTCTGGGCAGGCTCTGACGCTGCCGTTTCCTTCATAGAAGACACAAGGAAGAAAGAGAATCTCAGGCACAGTATAGTCGAGCTCAATGATCACATACTGCAGCTGCAGAGCGATCTGGCAACTGAGGAAGAGAATGTTGCAAAGCTTAGAAGCGACCTTAGCAAATCGAATGAAGAGATAGAAAAAGCGCGGCTTGAAAAGCTGCAGGAGGAAAAATTTGCTGGCGAGCTAAAGGTCAGCATAGAAAAGGGCGAGAACCTGATTTCCGCAAGCGTCGTGATGTCGCCAGTACAGGCAGCAGTAGGCATTGTGGTAGTGCTCATACTTATCGTGCTTACAGCAGATGCACTATTATTCAAACCGAGGAAAAGATATGCGGCATAAAATAATTTTTGCGATGATGATAATAGCGAGCATTGTGTTCGCAGGGCAGCTGCCTCTAGAAGAGAGGAATACAGTTAATGGCAAGGTTGTGCAGGACAACAACACATACAACATTGTCTATTACACAGAAACATACCGCTCTGATGGCTCGGTTATAAAGCGTATAATTGTGGAAGATGAGAATCAGATAAAAGCCCTGGAGGGCGATGTGTCCCTGCTGTTCGCGAAAATCAATGGCATAAACGTAGAGTTTGCAGCCCTGAATGCAAATGCCAGCGAGGTAAACGAACTGATGCAGAACAACGTGAAGTCAATGGAGCTCCTCAACCAGCAGAGGGCGTTCCTGAGAAGCGACGTTGATAATTTAACCGCAAGGAAGAGCCATGTCGACTCAGCACTTACGGGCAGCGTCGTCATGTCGCCTACAGCCTTCCGCGCTTCCCTGATCGTGTTTGTTCTGCTGCTTATAATCGTCATAGCTGCCCGCACGACAGGTATCTTCTCGCGCGGCAGGGTGCATGAGAAAACGCCTTACGAAGAGGAATAGATTATGGTTCTAGGATTATTGACACGGGGAAAGCAAGACCTCCGACAAAATCCGTATTCTGACACATCTACAGAAGAATTAATGGAAATATGGAACCATGTATCGCGTAGAGGGATGCGAGGAATTGGCAAAGCCCTGGGTTCGAATCCTTTACTAGGAGGTGGTGTGCAATATTTCTGGCGTTGCCCCACAGACTTTGCACTGGAACAAGAATTGTTTGGACGCGGCGTCCCAAGAGGAGAATGGCACGGGGATGCGGGTTATAGTCCTAAATCGGATATACCACCTGAAGAAGCTGAAAGATATCGAAAAGAAACATTCGCCATTCTGGAAGAACATGAAGGGCGGCTTGTTGTCATAGACACATGCGCGCCCAAAGATCTGGGTGATGCAATAGGCAAGTATACAAAAAGGTCCATCTATTTGACGCCGCATAACCATGAAAGACCGGACATAATTTATGGACCGTCTTCCAAAGGAATTCAATTGCCTTTGTCGATAGAGGGTTGAGTCGTTTTTTTTTCGCTGACAATCGTTTTAAAAGACTCCGGTTAATACCTCTATTGTGGGCTTCTTCCCCCACTTAAGCAAATTTATCAGGTCAGTCAGATGAATGACATACTCAAAGAAATAAGGGATGCCGAAAAGAAGGCAAATAAAATAATAGATGATGCTAAAAAAAGAAAAGAGGTCATAATAAAAAATGCCGCCGAGGAGGCGAAAAAGTTAGAACTGGAAGACATCAAAAAATACGCCAATGACCTGGAAAAGAAATTCTTGAAAGAATTAGACGCCATAAAAAAGGAAGGCGACGCAATAGTCGAAGAGGAAAGGAAAAAGGCACTGCGCATAACAAAGAAGGCCGAATCAAACATGGACAAGGCGATAAAACTCATCCACGGAAAATTCAAAGAGAAGTGGTAGAAAATTATATGTTTTATCCGGAAAAAATGAGCAGGGTAACGATAGTCTCTCCTAAGACCCACATAAAGGAAGTTGTAGACATTCTATATGACCTGAAAGTGCTCCACATAAAAGACTACGTTCCAGAAGGCGACGTATCCATTGGCACGCCCCTGAAAGACGCAGAAAAAATCTCCGAGCTTATTCTGGATTTGTACAGCATAAAATCCCAGCTTGAACTGCAAAAAGCAGTTAAAAAAGAAAAGCTAAGCAAGAAGGCAATAGAAAAATTCCTGGTAGCTCTTAAATCTCGTGTAACATCGTTGAACTTAGAGATCAAGAGGGCAAGCGAAGAAGTCAAGTCGCTGGAAAAAGAGAAGGATCAGCTAGAATTCCTTATGAATGCAGGAATCAGCGAGCTGGATGATCTTGGCGCCTATGAGAATTTTGATCTGGTGTTCGGAAATACTGTGAGCATAGAAGACCTGAAAGAGCTTGAGGATGCAAAAATATTTTATTCAAAAAAAATAAGCAAAACTTACCCTGTCGTCGTGTTCATCAAGAAGAACAAGAAGCAGCTGCTTGCAGGCAAGATGGATGAAATCAAGATTGAGATTGCGGGTCGTGGAAAGGTTGAAAACAGACTGAAGCATGCCATGGATGAAATAGAAGACCATGTAAAGAAAAAAGCCAGGGCAGAGAAGGAGCTGAAAAGGATATCTGAAAAGGAAGGGGGAAGACTGAATTACATAGAGCTGCTGCTCCTGGAAAAGATAAAGAAGTCTGAGGCACCGCTAAAATTCGCCGCTTCAGAATATGCCTTTTTGGTCAGCGGCTGGATACCCAAGAGGAATACAAATGCCCTCCTTAAACGGCTGTCTGAAATAAGCAAAAACATATTTGTAAAGCTGGAAGATATCGGCCATGAGGAGGATGTCCCGACAAAAGTCAGCAATCCGCCCCCGATAAGGTCGTTTGAGTTCTTCCTCAATCTTTACTCCCTGCCAAGGTACAATGAAATAGACCCGAGTTTCCTCATCTTTCTTACGTTTCCAATATTCTTCGGCTTCATGCTTGGAGACATCGGCTACGGTGCCATACTTCTTGCACTTGGATTGTTAGGCCGCACCAAGATGAAGCATGCATTGCTTGACATAACCATAATCGCCTCGTTGTCCACCATTATGTTCGGCTTTGTTTTCGGCGAAATCTTCGGCGCAGGGCATATCTTGGGTATAGAGCTGCATCCATACCTGCACAGGGTTGAGGGCATTAACCAGCTCATTGCCCTGTCTGCGATAATCGGGCTTGTGCATCTTAACATAGGATTTATCTTCGGTTTCATCAATGAGCTGCAGCACGGCTTCATAAGGGCGTTCATGGAAAAGATCAGCTGGATTGGCATCCAGCTCGCAGGAATTCTCTTTCTGCTTGACATGCTCAAGTACATCTCAGTCAGCATATATGTGCCCCTGGCAATAGGCATTGTATCCTTCCTGATGATTCTCAAGACAGAAGGCATGTTTGGGCTTGTCGCATTGCCTTCCCTGATCAGCAATATATTGTCGTATCTTCGTCTTGCAGCAGTAGGGCTCGCCTCAGTCTCGCTTGCCCTGGTTGTAAACAAACTAGCCGGCGGGTTATTCCAGCAGGGCGGGCTCATGATAGTGCCAGGCATTATAATATTGGTCGTGGGACATGCCATCAATCTGGCACTTGGCATTCTAGGCTCATTCCTGCATTCCATGCGACTGCATTATGTCGAGATGTTCATGAAATTTTACAAGGGCTCTGGCAAGCGCTACGAGCCGTTCGGTGAATAATATGTGCGAACTGGAAGATGGCAGAATAGAATATGCAGGTATCTCGCGGGATGTGGCCAACGAAGTACTGCTATCGATTGGAGCGGTGCGGTTAAGATCAGAGAGTCGCTATCATCGGTTTCCAATAGATCTTTCAGCAGAACAAAAGGTTTTTTTAAAGCAGAGGTACCCAGAGATTCATCAGTATTTTACAGGAGGAGCTTCAATATGCTTGCCAGAAAATTATGACTTCATTGCTGTTGAAGGCGACATAGGTGCGTATGACATGAGATCTAATACGCCTAGACACGTGTTTTGCGCTGATAAGCAAAGTGATAGTCAAAAGGCAACACTCGCTAGTCTGCCCGATAACATAAGAGAGAAACTGTCAAATTATAAGACGCTTGGTGAATAGCTTTTATAATGTTCCTTTGAAAAATATTAGGGGGTGAAAAGAAAATGGTAGAACCGTTATCGGCAATAGGTGCAGCATTGGCTATAGGGCTTAGCGCCATTGGTGCAGGTCTTGCAGAGAAAGA
>CAZZNM010000031.1:0-2191 GCA_964655805.1 uncultured archaeon | reverse complement strand
AAGCGCATAGAGATGGGTGCAAAAAAGGATGCAATAGAGAATGTCTACAAGAGATTTTCCGAAAATATTTACAGCAAGATGGAACGGAAAGACCTGCTGAAAATGCTTTTTGATGCAGCCAAGAGTCAGATGAAGGTGGACAAGGTGTACGTTAGTGCGAAAGACTTTGAGGCCGCAAAGAAACTTTTCAGCATAAAGGTGGAAAAGGCAAGCATAGGCGGCGGCATAATTCTTGAAAACAGCCAGAGCACAGAAAGGATCGACCTGAGTTTGTCCACGCTTGTCGAAAATCTGAAAAAAGACACAATGAATGATGTAGCAAAGATGCTTTTTGGTGATCAGAAATGAGTAGTTATGCGTACACAGCAACACGGGTAAAGGTCATGAAATCCCTTCTTCTCTCCAGGGAAGATTACCTGAAGATGAGGAAGATGGGAACAAACGAGATGACACGCTTCCTTGAAGAGCGCGAATACAAAAAGGAGATAGACTCGCTTTCAGCAGAGCACAAGGGCATGGAGCTGATAAATCTGGCCCTGAACCAGAGCCTTTCGAACACCATAAACAAGCTGATAATGATATCGACAAAGGAATCGCACGAACTTATAAGGAATTATTCCATGAAATGGGTCGTTGGCAACATAAAAATAATTCTGAGATCAGATGACTGGGAACTGGCGAAAAAAGCCATAGTGCCCATAGAACCTACAACGTATAAATACTGCATTAACTTGATGCTTGCAAAAAAGGAAAAAGATAAATTCGTAAAAGACATCTGCAGGATCGTGGGCATGGATGCCGAGAACTTCAGCAAGTTGTTTGAAAACAATGACATCATATCCATGGAAAACGAGCTTGACAAGTCATACTACTCCAAGCTGCTGTCAGTTTACAGATATCTTGAATCAGGAATACTGAAAAATTTCTACAAGTCTCTTGTTGAGCTGACAGACATCAAGAACGTCATGAAATTGAAGTCCATGAACGTTCCCGAAGAAACAATAAGAGGCCTTGTAATAACAAAAGGCGCTCTGGTGAACACGCTTATACGGAGCGACAGAGAAAGCGCGGTAAAACTGTTGAAGGACAGCAAGTACGCCGGATTTGCTGAAGGCATAGAGACTGACCTGACAAATCTCGAGAATAACGTTGAAAAATACTTGTTCCAATATTCATTCCGGCTGGTGCGCCTGAAACCGCTCTCTCTCGCGCCAATATTCGGCTACCTGCTGGCGAAGGAGATAGAAATAAGGAATATAAGACTGCTAATAAATTCCCGCGCAGTCGGCCTCGAAGAAGAATTCGTTGAAAAGAACCTGATATTGTGATATATATGTGCGATTTGCCAAACGGCCGGACAGAATATGCCTCATGGATGTCACGTGATGAAGCTATGAAGATGTTATTATCAATTGGAGCAGAGCCAAGAAGTAGTGGATACGGGTGCGTTATATCTCTTACATTAAACAGCGAACAAAAAGATTATTTAGAACGTGCGTGTGAAGATCATGCTTATTTACAACTTCACCCTAGACGTACTTATGTACAAGGAGAGGTTTACATACATCTCGATAACAATGAAATTAGAGTTGATGGGGATGTAAAAGGGAAGGTTTACGATGATGAAGGTGAATGGTGGGTTTCTGTACCATTTTGCTCTGGTTATCAGGACGAAATGCAAAAAGCAGCATTGAATGACTTGGCAGAACGAATAAGAAAAGCAATAGCCGAAAGGTAAAAATATTCTTTATGCATTTGCATCAATAGAAGGTGATTAATATGGAAATTGTCGTAGTCGGCGATGAATATTTTGTCACGGGGTTTTCAGCCGCAGGCATCAAGAAGGCATTTGTAGCTGATGATGCTGGAAAAATTTTTGAAGACCTGATGGCACGGGAAGATATAGGCATCGTGATAACAGATAAAAGCACTTTTGACACACTTAATGAAAGAATGAAGGAAAAGGCCATGACTCAAGTCCGCCCGACTGTAGTGATTTTGTCCCATGACGTCGGCGGCGAGGAAAATCTGCGGCTGATGATTAAGCGGTCGCTTGGCATTGACTTGTGGGGGCAGTAACAATGACGGCAGAAATATATCGCGTATCCGGCCCTGTTGTGATAGCTGAAGGGCTCGATGCAAGGATGTACGACGTAGTCCGGGTCGGTGAAGACAAGCTCATTGGCGAAAT
>CAZZNM010000030.1:0-8443 GCA_964655805.1 uncultured archaeon | reverse complement strand
CAAGCATAGAGAATATCCAGCTGAACAACAGGCCCTGGAAGATTATGAAATCAGCCGAAGTTATTGCAAAAGTAAAAGAAATAGATAAGGAGGAAGTTCTGGAAGCGACAGCAAATAACGCAAGGAAGTTTTTTAACCTGCCCAAATAAATGAACTAGTATGAAAGTCTTCTACTCGCCGGAGTGCGAGAAGTACTGGCAGGAAGGGCATCCCGAGCATCCAAGGCGCACAAAAAGAAGCTATGAGCTTCTTCAGGACAGGTTTGATTTTGTCAATGCAGAATCAGCAGAAGAAAGCGACATTCTTACCGTGCACACACATGAACTTGTCAATGCTGTCAGGCACAGGAAATTTCTTGATAATGACACGCCAAACTTGCCTAAGATGTTTGAGCATGCAAAGCTTGCTGCTGGCTCGGCAATCCAGGCCATGAAAACAGCACTTGCCAACGAGAACGGCTTCTCGCTAATGCGACCGCCAGGCCATCACGCCGGCAAGAATTTCCTCGGCGGATTTTGCTATTTCAACAATCTCGCGATTGCTGTGAAGCTTGCCCTGAAGAGCACGGACAAGGTTGCCATTATCGATATAGATGGCCATCATGGCAACGGCACTCAGGACATTTTCCTGGGCGACAAAAACGTACTTTTCATTTCATTGCACCAAAAGAATGCATTTCCAATAAGCGGCTTTACGCATGCAGATAATTGCCTGAATTTCCCGCTCATGCCCGGCACGAAGAGTGATGTTTACTTGGACACATTGGAAAAAGCACTGGATAACGTATTTGAATTTGACCCGGACATCGTTGCTGTTTCAGCCGGCTTTGACACTTATCGGCTTGACCCACTGTTAGAATTGGAGCTAGAACGGGAAGCGTACTATGAAATCGCGCGCATGATAAAGAACATCGAGAAGCCATGCTTCGCAGTGCTTGAGGGTGGCTACCATACGGACTTGCCGCGGCTCATCTTCGAGTTCTTGAGTGGATTGAGGGATTAGTTAAAAGTTATAAGCGTTCTGTTCATCAATAGTTTATGACAGAAGCAGAAGAAATAAAACTTTCAGAAGTTCTTGACGAGGATAAATTAAAGGAGCTTGTAGGCCAATACAATGGTCTAAAGCTCAAAGGTTATGCCCAGCGATATGGTGGAACAATATTGGGTGCCGGTATTCTAATTGGCCCACCACTTGCTTCATTTTTACTGGATGCTTACCCGGCACAAGCCGTGATTATCGCTGCTGGAAATTTAGGTGCTTATACGATCAGTGGCCTTTCTTCAGATGTGGATCACCTAATTCAGAGCGGCGAGGACAACGTAAAGCGCGGACGAGAACGCGCTGACTATTATAGAAAAGAGCTGCGCAAGTACTGATTTGATAAGGTTCGGTCCTAATAGGGTCTGCGGTAAAGAACTTGAGCAGAAGAGATCACTAATTCAAACCCTTCGACTCAAGAATTTTTGCAACCTGAATAGTTATTCTAATTATTTTTTCGATATCTCCTGAGTCGGCCGAAGGGTGAACGCGGACTGTCACATAGCCCAGGCCGTATGAAAAGCCCCCAAGCTCAGGCATTGAATCGTAATAATTCTTCAGCCATTTGAAATTCTTGAAATTCATATAATTTTCCTTGTGCAGTATTTTTTGGAAGCTAATTTCCGAAATGCTTGACTTTACACTTACGCCCAGAAATGAGCCAACCAACCTGGACTGGCCAAGTCCGGTTCCTGGAATTACTGGATCCTTGGAGAAAAGATGAAATGGGCTAAATGTACAGCTAACGTAAACAATCCGACCCTGCCTGACCCCTCTTGCTGAAATAAGTCCAGGATCGAGACCAAGGTCATCTGATATTTTTCTAATGGGTTTGAAAACCATTTCGTAGTACCAACCACCTCCACTTACAAGGAAGAAGATTGGAAGGGCAATATATTTTCCAGTTTCGCCTTCAGGAAGAAAAGGAAATGCAAATATCATTAGTCCTATTCCAAGTACGAACCATAACATGCCTTTTACGAATCTGGTCGCAGCCTCATTCTTGTTGGTTGCCGCGTAGAGGTACAAAACAATGGATATGGGAATCAGAATTGCCTCGACAAAATATAACCCACGTAGATAATCCTGCCTTAAGAACAGGAATATCGACAAAATACCAAGAATAACAACGTTGAATATCAGATTTTTGATTGCCATCAATAAAACTTGAACATCGATTATATATATATATATACTATTCAGTCCTGTAGCGCAGCAATGCGCCTATGCCGCCAAGCTCGCGGAACTGCAGGCCTTCTCTTGTCTGGTCACTGACAACGACAAGCTTTGTGCTGTAGTTCTCGACTTTCTCCTCGAAATATTCAATGGCATCTTTGCCGTCAAGCTCTGGGAATTTCTCGTAAAGAATGACTGTATCAACTGCGCCAAGCTCCAGAGATTTTTGCACGTTTCCCAGGCCGTGTATTGCTAACCCGCCAGGTCTCGGCAATTCATTAAGGAATCTCTGCAGGATTTTCTTTTCCTTGAATATGCTCGCCTCCTTTATGAGGTCTTCGCCCCTGATAATCGTTTCCTCTAGCCCTTGTTCGCCGGTGTAGCCGGTGTCGACCGTGCCTAGTACGCGCTTCTTGACGTCTGCGTGCAGGTAATCTTCTTTCAAGAAAAATTCTTTCACAGGCCCTGGCCCTGAGACAATTATGCCCAGAACTTCCTTGTGTTCCTCAAAAATCTTGTTTGCTGTCTCGCCTATTTCCTTCAGCCAGTCATTGAGCAGTCCTTCGCGAATGCGCGAGAATCTGGCTGAACTATTATGCACCACAAGCCCGTTTGCGATAAAATTCTCATTTTTTACCGACATGTCCACCATTTCTGAGGGTGAATCAATCAGTTCAATTGACTTTATTTTGACTGGCACAAGATTATAATCGAGTATCGGTCTTAGCCTTTCAGTCAAAACTGGATCTTTTATTTCATTTAATATGGAATTCAGAAATACGTTCTTGCTCATCAGTCTTTCGTTCCTGAAGAAATTCGTTACTTTCGAGAAGTCCTTTGGCTTCATTCCATATCGCTCGAGAATATGTCTGATATTTCTCCCGGAAACTGCTATCCTCCTAACGTAGCTAACTCTAGATTTTTTGCTTAAGACTTCTGCTAACTTTCTGCTCTTATAAGGAACGCTAAATCCTATGAATTTGCTATAGCTTTCCAATGATTCTTTTTCTGTTATAGATATGGTGAATCTATGCTCTTTGGTGTAGGGATTTCTTCTGTTATCGTATTCGACTAATGAAGCAAGTATACCGAACCTCAGCAGCGAGATTTGTATCTGCCTTGCAAGCTTCTTGTTATTTATCCCAAGTCCTATACCTCGCTCTAAGTTGACATACCCTTCAGCATCAAAAAACCCCCGGAGAAATGAAGCTAGTATCGAATCTTGGGATTTTAGGACCTTCTGGGGAATTTCAGTATCGCTGTACCCTTTAATCTCAGGGAACTCTCTCTTGAATAAATTAACGATTGGCTTGCCATGGATTCTAAGGACCCAATACCCCTTACTTTCTCTATATCGTAGGTGTGTATTACAATTAAACAATGATTTTGTCAAAGAGCTATAGTTCCTTATTGTTTTCTCATCCTTTTCGTGAAAGCTAAGACGTTCTTTTTCAAAGGATCCATCACCTGCAAAATATCCTAATACCTGAGCTAATTTCTCATCCAATGTTTCTGGGAGAATTAATTTAGAGTTTGGAGTGCAGTATTTCCTTAGAAAAACTCCCGGATCTAAGCTTAGTTGCTTACATAAGTTGATGAGAAATTCATTTCTAATATCTCTTTTGTTGAGCTCGATAACAGAAATAGCAGTTTGCGTGACACCAAGCCTTCTGGCAAGTTCTTTCTGATATATTCCGAGACTCGTCCTAGTCTTGGCAAGAATTGCTCTCCCTTCTTCAGAAATCTTATAAGAGTTGTAAAGAATTCTAGAATTCAAAGCCTGTAGTTCACCCTTTATTGATATTCTCTCAGGCATCAGAAGATAATCGCCAACTTTAAGTTCTTCGGCGGATTTTTCCTCTATTTTGTCGCCCCAAGTGAAGAAAAGATGATCTTTTGAAGCCTCTATTTCTGTTCTTGGAAACTTGGTTATTATTCTATATTTCTTGTCTTTCCTCACATCCCATTTATCCAATACAGGCGAATCAGATATGCTGAAATTGTCGAATTCTGCACTCTTTACTGTGGCTGGATTATGAATTTCTTTTATCTCCACTATCTCCCCGTTACTTAACTGCACCAACGTGTCAGGCACAAGGCATTGCCCGCCAGCACGCGTTTTTCCAGGTACTATGGACTCCTTATGCACCAGCGGCTCCAAGCGCTTGCCAATTAGCAACGCAATATTTGCGTCGCTCTTGTCGAGGTTGATTATGCCGTAGATTTCTTTTTCTGCGACCATCTCCTGCAACGGCTCGAGCACAAAGCGCTGGTCGCACCAGTACATCTTAACCTTGATTTCTTCAGGCGGCTCTATTGCTATTATCTGTATGTCCGCAGCCCCTTCTTTCTCAGATAAGTTACCGCAGAATATTGCCAGCCCGTGCTCAGGCGTCTTCTTGTATAGCTGCAAATGGCGAATGATTTTATCTAAAGCACTAGTCACATTCTTGCGCACTGGCTTTGATTTTATGTTCTCAGAAGTGCTCTGCTCGTTGCGCAGCGTGGAGATTATCTCACTTAAGCTGTAATTCACTGGCACGTAGACAGTAACAAGCTCGGTGTGTCTGCCCTTTATCGCTGCTAGCTGGTCAATCAATTTCTTCAGCTTGTATTTTGATTTAAACTTCTCGCCTTCCTGTTCGTTGTTCATAACAGATCCTCAAGTAATTAATTAATGTGAAGCAAATAAATAATTAAGATACTATATATTTGCTTCACTTACATGGTAGAGCTTTGCTCTACCTGTACAGGTGGAACTTTGTTCCACCATGTATAGCAAACAAGGAAGTAATATCCTGTTTATTTCCTTGTATTGCTATATAATGAAAAGTGGCATAAATAGCCACAGAACGCTACAAGGTTATTTCGATTGCGCTGCCGTACCTAAGTTTTGTTACATTATGACAAGCAGCAACATCGCTTGATATTACCGAATACTTTTTTGGCAGCATCAGTCCCTTTATCTCGGCTTTCAGGGATAGCCCCTTGTCTTTCTTTGCCTTCCATATGAAGCTGTTAAGCTCTTCAATATCCTGCGTACTTATTTTTGTTTTTGTTAATTTTGGCGTCGGAAATTTCTCGTTATGAATATTTCTGCCATAAATATCCCTGTAAATCTTTTGCGTGAACATTGGTACAACAGGCGCTAGAAGCTTGAGTATGTTTTCCAGGCAATAATTTAGTGCATGCAGCGCTGACTCCTGGTCCTCTTTTGAAAACCTGTCGCCCTGATTATATGCCCTGCTTTTGACCAGCTCGAGATAGTGAGATGCAAATGCCTCCCAGAGGAAGTGTCTCAGCTTTATTGTTGGATTGTGAAAGTCGTATTTGTTGTAGCTTTCTTTCGAGTATTTTATTAAATTATTTATTTCGCTGATTATCCATTTATCAGTCTCTACAGTAATTTTCTTCGACCTCGTCGTTCCAGTTCGGTTGCTTTGCAACCGTTGCTGCGTTGGCATCATTGAGACAAAGCGCGCTACATTCCACAGCTTTGTAAGCGTTTTTCCAGCGCCCTTGATGCGCTCAAAGCTGCAGCGGAAGTCTTGCTTGTCCAAGTTGCCCTCAGCGACGCACCAGAAGCGGAACGGCTCTGCGCCGTATTTCTCAAGTATCTCATGCGGATCGATGATGTTGCCCAGCGACTTGCTCATCTTCTTGCCCCTGTCGTCAACAACGTGGTAATGCAGCCATACATCCCTGAAAATAGAACGTTCCTCTAGCAAGTAACATCTGAGCAGCGTGTAGTAAAGCCAGTTGCGCACAATCTCCTTGCCCTGCGGCCGCAGGGTGCACCGCGTATGTCGATGGAAGAACTTCCCAGGATATTTCATTATATATAGCGGCGAAATCGATGAATCGAACCATGTGTCAAAGACGCGCTCGTCGCCGCGGAATCCAGTGCCTTTGCACTTTTTGCATTTATTCACCGGAGACTTTTCTATCCATGGCCGGTAATATTTTCCTTTTGATGGGATCACAGCTTCGTTGCAATTGATGCAATACCATAACGGCACCTCTGTTGCATAGTATCTCCTGCGCGATATCGGCCAGTCAATTGCCACTGAATTTATCCAGTCTAAAAGCAGTTGTCTGCTCCCATCTGCATAAAAGTTTATTTTTTTGGCCAGCTTCTTTATTTCATTCCTATAAGGCAGCTGTTTCAAATACAATTCTTGCTGCTCAATGAATTCAATTGGGTGCTTGCTGCGCTCGCAGATGGGCGTCCTGTGCATGATTTTTATCTGACCAGTAATCAAATTCCTTGTTTTCAGCTCATCAATAATTTTCTGCCTTGCTTCCTTTACTGTCAAACCTTCTAATGGTCCTGCATTATTATTCATTTTTCCATTTTCATCTATGGCAATTACCGGCTTCAGCTTCATATCTCTAAAAAATCTGATATCATTCTGGTCGCCCATTGAGCACATCATCACCAAGCCGCTGCCCTTCTCAGGGTCTGCATAGGGGTGTGCTGCTACAGGGATTTCATTTTCATATATTGGCGATATCGCTATTTTCCCGTCCAGACGTTTGTACCGCTCATCATCTGGATGAAAGATCACCATGGCGCACGTGCAAATAAGCTCTGGCCTTGTCGTTGATATTATTAGTTTTTCGTTTGTGCCTTTTATTGTAAAAATGACATCATTGAATACAGTTTCGCTCTCTTTGTAATCGACTTCAGCATCAGCCAGCGTTGTCCTGCAGCCAGGGCAGTAGTTGTTTACGCGCTTGTCCTCATAAACAAGCCCTTTCTTCCACATGTCAATAAAAGTGGCCTGCGTTAGCGTGCGGTATTCAGGTGAATCTGTCAGGTACAAATCCCCTAAGTTCTTCCCTACATCCCATGAATTGAAGCTTATGCCCAATCGCAAGAACGAATCAATGCTTGCGAGCGACGCCTCTTCAAGGACCTGCTTGCACAATTTGATGAACTCCTCTCTGGACGTGTCTTTCAGCGAGACATTGAAACGTTTCTCCGCTGCCATCTCGATAGGCAAGCCATTCCGGTCTAATCCTAACGGAAAAAGAACGTTATGCCCTGTCATTCTGCGGAAGCGCGCGAACATGTCCATGAGCACATAAGTAGTGGCGTGGCCAATATGTATGGGCGTGTTCACATAAGGCGGCGGCGTGTCTATGCTGTATAATGGAAGCTTGCTCTTTTCGTCAAACTTGTAAGATTTCTTTGTCTTCCATTCTTCATAAATATGGTGTTCCATTTCTTTTGACCAGTTCTTTTCGCTGAGTTTGGGTTCCATAATAATTCGCTTTTATTAAATGTACGGCGGATATTAAAATAATAGCCATCTCTTGAAATCTAAACATTCCACCTATCTTTAGATGGTGGTATTACTAGTGGAATGTTGGATGTAAGAATCACTGCTATGATATAAGGCATCTTGAGTAAACATCAATATGCCACTGTATTTATGCAGTGATTCTTCACAAATCATTTAAACTGATTAATTCAATGTAGCATATGGTAGTAATCGTCATCTCTGGACAGCCGGGCTGCGGCTCGACAACGACAGGGAAACTATTGTCTGAAAAACTGAGCATTAACTTCTTCTCTGTGGGCCACTACTTCAAGTCACTGGATAGCGGCAAAGAAACAGAAAAGGCCGTCAAGATATGGAAATCGCATGCAGGCCGTGATCTGCAGTTCAAGAAGAAAGGCAACTTAAATTACATAGAAGAGCTTCAGATCGCATTAGCAAAGAGCGGTTCGATAATCATTGAAAGCAAGCTTGGGATCCGCTTCCTCAAGGATTACGCAGACATCAAGATATGGCTGAAAGCACCGATCGAGGTGCGAGCCAGACGCGTCGCCAAGCGTGACAAGATACCGCTTAATAGTGCGATAAGGATTCTCAAAGAAAAGGAAGAAATTGAAAGAAGAAATTTCAAACGCATCTATGGCTTTGACTTTTTCCAACTTGAGAAAGAAGCGGATCTGATTATAGACACCTCTCACAAGACTCCCAAAAAGATTGTTGATGAGATCCTCATGTGCATAAAAAAGAAGGCTTGATATTAATTCTTTTTCTTTCATCTTATTTAGATCAGGGCTCGTGGTCTAGACTGGAATGACGTCACGTTCGCAACGTGAAGGCCGGGGGTTCAAATCCCCCCGAGTCCATATAAGCTTTATTAGCTGACAAAACCATTCCTGTAACATGAGAGGCAGCGCACTCCTAGTTCTCTTGATTGTGGTTTCTAG
>CAZZNM010000029.1:0-8498 GCA_964655805.1 uncultured archaeon | reverse complement strand
CCAAACAAAAATCGCTCTGTGCAGTTGACGGACCCCCGAACTACACGCCTGGTCATAGACGAAGCTCTGCCTTGTGTAGAGCTGATGACATAAAATACAGCGGCAAGATTCGTCAAGCCGCAGTGCGGACAAATGAAAGTTTGTCTTTGGTGAACAGGCTACAAGGTTGCTGTCGAGCGCAGGAGCAACTGGCATCACGATGTCGATAGTGTTTGCAAAACAAACGCTAGCAGATACGAGAGGTGCCTCAACGTCGATCTGTGCAAGAACTATGGATGTTTTTCACAGAGCGCAAATGCGAACTACATGCGCTTGAATGCGAAATCTTTCCGAAAGAAAGACGCAAATTCGAACGATGGCTTCCGCCTAATAGTCCGGAATGGCCAGGACTTTATAATGATTGGACTATACGATCAATTATGTTTAATGAAGAATCTGCGCAAAGCCTACAAGAAAGCGCGCAAAGGGAAAGGCATCAAATGGTATGTCAGGGAATTCGAGAGTGACTTGGAAAAGAACTTACTGCAATTGCAAAAGGAGTTGCGCAGACAGGCTTATGGACCTCGATCTATGAAGACATTTACCATACGCGATCTTAAGACCCGTGTTATTTCTGCTTCTGCTTTCCGTGACAGAGTTGTGCATCATGCTTTGTGCAATATTATAGAACCGATGTTTGACAAAGCATTCATTTATGATTCTTATGCCAACAGGAAAGGCAAAGGCACGCACGCGGCGTTGAAGCGTTTTGATTATTTCGTCAGAAAAGTATCAGCAAATGGCAGCCTCCTTCCAAATGCCAAAGACAATAATCAAATCTATGGTTACGCTTTGAAAGCAGACATAAAACACTACTTTGATTCTGTAGATCATGAGATAATGATGCAATGTATACGCAGGAAAATACAAGACGAGAAGGTGCTTTGGCTGATAAGGAAAATCCTGGATAACCATTTCACAAAAGGCAAAGGCATGCCTATCGGCAATTTGACGAGCCAGTTCTTTGCCAATGTTTACCTTAATGAATTGGATTACTTTGTCAAACACAGGTTAAAAGCGAAGTACTACATACGCTACGTTGATGATTTTGTTATACTTGACGCTTCAAAAGAAAGGCTTGAATCACACAAGATAGTCATTAGTGAATTTCTGAAAACAATAAAGCTTGAACTGCACCCGCAGAAATCCAAAGTGGTTCCATTGCAGAAAGGTATCAAGTTTCTGGGCTTCAGAGTTTTTTGCAAATACAAGCTGCCAAAGAAAGGCAACGTCAGGAGAATCAGGCACAGAATAGACCACTTCATCGACTTATACAAAGATGGCATTCTGGCTAAGCCAGCGATTCTTGAAAGCGTAGATGGCTGGAATGCTTATGTAATTCATGCTAACTCTTACAAGCTCAGAAAGCGGATTATGAGGAAACTCAGGAAATCTTTACGGGATAAGAAAGAACAGTAGCGTCATTATCATGCTTCAAAGTGCGCCACAAAAACCCAAAAAGTGTGTCAATTTGTGACACCCTTACGACACAAGCCGCTCAAAGGGTGTCGTTTTTGCGACACCCTGTCAAGAAGCAGTCAGAAGGGTGTCCATTTGGACCTAAATGCCAAAAATATGTCCTTTTTGGAACACTTTGCTGATGAGTGTAAGGATAATTAACTCTAAACCGCCCAAACCCAGTTAGTTTGCTAACACCCTGGATTGCCCTCAGAACCAGAATTGTCTATCACCTTCCTTCTCCGTATCTTTGATGGCATTCATTCCATATGAACTATCTTGAGTTTTATTTCCTTTTCATGTGACTCGAATGCTATAACATCTCCGCTATGCACGTTAAATTTTTCTACTATCTGCTTTGGCACTGTGACTATTAATGAGTCGCCAGACTTTCTTACCTTCCTGACCATAGAGCTCTTGCCTTTTATTATATCATATCGCAACATTTCTGATCCTGTGATATAGATTTCACCGCACTTACTGCATTTTTGTGCTTTCATTTTCACTCCATTTTTTTCGATAGTTGTATGGCTAAGTGTGCCACCACATATGCATTTCGTCATCGTCTTTGTTTCCATATTTTTTACCTCCTATCTTTTCCAAGATGTTTTATGAGTATTTTGTCATCCATATCAAACCACACAACAATCCACTTCGCATCGCCTATAGCAAGCCTTGATTCGTATCTATTTTCGTTTTTCGATACAAGCTTTCTCTCTCCCTTGTCTACAACCTCGCAGACAAACAGCGTGTCTTTGCCAGATTCGTCTATCTCATCCCTCACATGAAGAGTGAAATGCACAGTTTTGCCATCAATCCAGATATTTAGCTTGTCATCGATATGTATAGCCACAATATCACTTTTTATCTATTATATATATTTATAGAAAAAGATATATTTAAAGCTAATCAGTAGTCACCTTCCTTCTACGTATCTTTGATGGCAGGTCACCTTTTATATTTTCCTGTTCAACTATTTTTATGAAAGGCATCGAGAGCGTCGGATTGTTTACAGAGAATGCAGAGCGCCTTGCCAAATTCTACAAAGAGAAAGTCGGCCTGAAGCTGCAAAAACACAGGATGGCTGACATGGATGAGAAGCTCTTCTACGTGGAGGGCAAGGGCGCGTCGTTCTTCATCATGGACCACTCGAAAGTGCGCGGCAAGAACAAGCAGCCAGAGCGCATTATTTTCAATTTCGAAGTTAATGACATCAAGTCTTCTGTAAAAAAGCTTGAGAAAACAAAGGTCAAGAAAATCGCGGATGCATACAATGTCTCTGGTTACGGCTGGATTGCGACATTTCAAGATATTGACGGTAATTATTTCCAGCTCGTGCAATTAGAATAAATTATTTTTTCTTCCCCTTGAAATCAAGCACGCACGAATTAATACAAAATCTTTTTTTGTCCTGCGGCCCATCATCGAATACATGACCAAGGTGTCCGCCGCATTTTTTGCATATAACTTCAACTCGATGCATGCCGAAGCTATTATCTTCTTTAAACTCAACGCTATTTTCGACGGCATCGGTGAAGCTTGGCCATCCTGTGGCCGAGTCGAATTTGTTTTCTGACGAAAAAAGCCGCGCTCCGCAGCCAGCGCACATGTACATGCCGTTTTTCTTGTTATGCAGCAATTTGCCTGTGAACGGCAGCTCAGTGCCATTTTCACGCAGAACATTGTACTGATCTTTCGCAAGTTTCTTTTTCCATTCTTCTTCTGATTTTGGCATTTGCTTTGCTCTCATAATCATCTATTATTTGCTATATCTAATTAAAAATGATCCAAAGAAATATCTGATTATATTTTTACTCAGAAGCTACCCAAATTAATCACTGGATTGCTATCAGCTTATTGACCAGAAGGAGATGATGAATTTAATATTTACTTCGTGTTTCTCCACGTACACGTCCTTGTTGTTCTAGTTCTCTTATAGCTGCAAGATGCGTTTCATATGGATGTGTACTCTCTCTTTCAACTAACCCGTCTCCTACCATGAAGGTTAGGTACAACCCTAATCCCGCAGATGCGGGAAAGGTAACTACCCTATCGGTATGCAAACCGAATCTATCATTTCTAATCATTGTAGTTATTAATGATTCCATATTAATCGAATGTAAATTTGACAAAAACCTTCTTAAACACATCTCCTCCTGTTTGTCTCGCCGATAGCTCTCCTCATGCTGGGATGAAATTCGTCATAGTAGCTGCACTATAGATCGGGAAGAATGCGACCCACCTACCGGGTCGCTATGACAACCATTTATTCACCATATCCAGTCTTTTCCAGCGGGAAAAATTTTGCAAGCTCTGCAAGAACTGCTTCCTCGACTTTGTGGCCGCTTCTTAATATATCGGTAACAGTAAGCAGCCCGACAACTCTACCTTTTCTTGTTACGGCAAGCCGCTTGATTTTGTTTTTGATCATGATTTTCACAGCATCTGCCACTTCTTTTGCCGAGTCTATAGTTATCAGCGGCTTGCTCATTATGCTTCTGCACAGAACTTTGCTTGGATTTTTTCTTTTTGCTACTATTTTCTTCAAGACATCCCTTTCTGTTATTATTCCGTGCGCGACCCAGTCCTTGGAAACAATAACACTGCCAATATGATGCTTGTTCATTATCTTGACCGCCTTCATCATTGTATCATCTGGTTTAACTGTCTTCATTTCCCTGCTCATGAAGTATGATACCCTCATATCATCTATTTTATCTGGTATGGACAAATAAAGATATGGTCATCGTAAAACGTGGAAGCCAGTATATACTCTACTCAAGAAACAAAAGAAAGATTCTCGGCAAGTTCCGCTCGCGCAAGGCGGCGCTGAAGCGCGAGAGGCAGATCATGTTTTTCAAGAGCCTGGAGAAATAATCTATGTAGGCACGGCATTGCCACCTTCGCCCTTCACCTTGTAATATGCTAGCAATAGAGCTATACTGATGAAGAACGCTGCGCTGTAGAAAGGCCACCGTATGCTTGTGATGAATAGCATGCCGCCCCATATAGGGCCGACAACGCGCGCTAGCGATGAAGCACTCTGGTTGATGCCCATCATCTTGCCCTGCTCATGCTTACCGCTTCTCATAGAGATCAATCCATTGACTGTCGGGAATGTCAACGAATTGCCTATTGATATCAGCGATGTCAGTGCCATCAGCGAGTAGAAATCGTGCGCAAAGGTTACCGCAATATAGCCGGATGTCATGAAAACCAAGCCAGCAAGAAGCGTTCTCTTCTCGCCGATACGCCGGACTATCCTGCCAATCAGAAAGCCCTGAATTATTATAACAATGGTCCCAACCATGGCGAAGATTATTCCAATGCTCTGTGCATTCAATTGAGCGATTCTTTCTCCGTATAATGCATACGTCGCCTCGAGCGCAGAGAAGCCGAAGCTGACTATGGCGAAAACAAGTATGAGCGTGCCGACTTCTGGATGTTTTATTGCCCATTTTAATTCTTTGATATCCAAGATCTTTCTTTTATGAATAATACGTTCTTTTGGCTTGTAGCTTTCAGGCAGCCAGATCAGAGCACCTAGAAAATTAACAAAAGATAATCCAGACGCAACAAGCGCTGGGAACAGGAAGCCGTTGCTTGACAGCAGCCCGCCTATGGCTGGACCAAAGATGAAGCCAAGCCCGAAGGCCATATTGATTAGGCCAAAGCCCCTGACACGATCTTTGTCATCTGTCAGGTCGGCAATGTACGCATGGACTGTAGGCAGGGTTGCTGCAGTGAATATGCCGGAAAGTATGCGGGAAAAGAAGAGCATCTCAAGGCTTGTCGACAAGCCAAAAACAAGGAATGATACAGAACCGCCCAACAATCCGACCAAAATAACGGGCCTTCTCCCTATTTTGTCAGAAAGCGCGCCCCAGATTGGCGAGAACAGGAACTGCATCAGCGAAAATGACGCCACGAAAATACCGAGCATGAGACCATCAGCGCCGTAATGCTCCGCAGCAAAAGGCAGTATGGGTATGACCATGCCGAAGCCGACAAGGTCTATGAATATTGCCAAGAACAGCAAGCTAAGCTGCCTTTTGTTTTGCATTCACTTACAATGAAGAGAATAAAATTTATACTTATACTTCCTTCAGCTAGGAAGATATTTATTTCAGTGGCGCATATAGCTGACCAACTTAATATTCTGTATATTACACAAGTTGGTCACATATAGTAAACCAAACTATAATATCCTATTTCTTTATTTGGTTAACTATAACTCCACGGCACGTTGAATGCGCGGCAGCGGGTTGTCACAGGTTCACAGCTGGCAGAATGATGCCGCTGCTCATCGAAGACAAAAAAGAAAAGTTTTTTAACTTGGTTCCGCCAAAACGCTTTGAAAATAATGGAGAAATATAAAAGTAATCAAGTTCAAGATTTGTACCACTATTTGAGCTTTGAACCAAAGCCCTTATTATACCAGATTCTCATAAATTTTATATGTCATGCATCATTTGCGGAGACAACGGAAAGACAATAAGCAGAAACCTTAACGGCATGAAGATATCACTCTGCATGAACCATTCAGATCACGCCGTAGGCGTGATGAAAGAAACGCCACTTTTACAATGGATCCAGTGATGTAATGCCTTTACCCAATTGCTGCGGCAAAGAGATGAAAGTCCGAATGGAAACTGGCCGATTTGTGGAAGTGAAATGCGACAACTGCAATGACATCGTGTATGTAAAAAAAGATTCGCGGCAGAAACCAATTATGTTAGATGATTGATATGAAAAGAAAGCATTATTGCGGCAGCGGCTTTAGCGGCCAGATAATCAAATCGCACGGCATTAAGTTCTGCGGGTTCTGCGGCAGGGAATTTGAAACGCTTAAATATGTTTCTGTTAACCTTCGTGCATGAGAAAAATAGCTGCGTTGCTCATGATAGCAATAATAATATTCCACTTCAGCGTATTCTTCAATAGACCTACAACAAGCTTTCAGCAAAGCATATTCAAGTTCCCGGCAGTAACATTCAAGCCAGGGCTGTTTGCACCGCAGGCAACGCTGCCAACCGCAAGCACGTTAAATCCAGTGATTCACGTTCACGGATCATTTTTCAATTTCAGATAAATAATTTCCTATACAATGCTACTTATGTGGGCAGAGCTTCAGAGTGCGCGCGACCGCGCCAATGATATTTCAAAGAAGATCGAAAGATTGCTGAAAGAGCAAAGCTCGCTGAGCAAGAGTGAGATTGCTAAATATTCTGATCGACTATTAATTGATGTTGATGCTTCTTTGGAAGAGATAGAAAAGGAATACAAAGAAATGGTAAAATACATAGAAAACCACAGGAAAGCGCTGCGCGCCAAAAGCACATTCCTGCGCAGGCACAACAGCAGGGATAAGCATTAAATATGTTTATGTATAAGTGAAAAACTATGGAAACCTCAAGATCACATTTAAGAAAATGGGAAAAAAGACTGGCTGATATGGCCAGAGAAACACCTGGTATATTGGCAATCGTATCTGATGCTGTAAGCAACGGTCATCAGGCAAGAGGAAGCCTGTATTTTCTTTTTAGAGGCAGAAATGCAGATGAATCAGATATTTCGTTTCGTCTTAAAAAGGAATATCCAGGACTAGATCTAGAATCGTGGCTCCATGAAGAACGTGACTACGGCAGTGTCGAATTATTTTTAAATAGGTATAAGGAAATTACTCCAACAGCGAGGGTTGTTTACAGGCGATAATCATGGCAGAAATGGACGCGATAGCATACTTTATGCTTGGTGCATGGCTTACAACAGCAACCGCAATTGGTGTTACATGGTACCTATCAAGAAGATCTTATCAAAGACATAAACCTGCCCAAGAAATTCCTAGAGACTTGACAACAATAAGACAAAGAAGAATTAGAGAGCAGCTAGCAATATATGACGTGGGGCTCCATGAATATTTAAGAGATCCAAAGAAATATTTAGGCGATTAAAATGGCAGAAAAAAAGCAGTACATGCCGCAGAGCTCTGCTGGGCTTTTGCGCTATTATGATGAGGAGGGCGGCTTGAAAATAAAGCCGCAGGCAGTGGTGGCTATAACGCTCGCCTTTATCGGCGTTGTTATGGTGCTCAAGTTCTTGGCTTAGATTATTTAAGATTTTATCATTCATTTGTTTTCGTAAAATATCTTTGACCGAAAACAATTATTGCTTTATAGTTATATAATTAAAGCAATATATTGATAGAAATGATAATCGCAATAATGCCGGCGTTTAATGAGGAGCGTACGATTTCTGGGATTGTA
Organism: uncultured archaeon; assembly: GCA_964655805.1. Taxonomy (GTDB): domain Archaea; phylum Aenigmatarchaeota; class Aenigmatarchaeia; order GW2011-AR5; family GW2011-AR5; genus CAZZNM01. The sequence goes on along the minus strand of CAZZNM010000029.1, from coordinate 735 downwards.
AAGAGGACAAAAAAATACGTTGATGAGGTCGTTGTTATAGATGATTTCTCAACTGACAAGACTGGAGACATAGCGAAAAGGGCGGGTGCTACAGTCATTAGGCACCCCAAGAACCGCGGTCTTGGCGCTGCGCTGCGCACTGGATTTGATTACGCACTGAAAAAGAAGGCCGGCATAGTAATTACAATTGATGCAGACGGCCAGCACAATCCAGACGAGATACCACGGTTCCTTGATCGAATAAACCGCGGCTACGGGTTTGTGCTCGGCAGGCGCGATCTTAGGAAATACCCGTTCACGAAAAAATTCGGCAATTTCTTCCTCAATGCAGCTACAAACTTTATTTCTGGCACGAATCTTAAGGACACGGAAAGCGGCTTTCGTGCTTTTTCTTATGATACACTGAAAAAACTTTATCTTAAAGCGGAAAGATATGAAATCGCAGTAGAGATAGTATTTGAGGTCGGCAGGAACAACACCCGTTCTGCAAATATAGATATCTCTTCCCCTGTTTATGTGAGAGGCGTCAATGTTTTTGATGGCGTAAAGAATTTCATCTATCTCCTGCGCCGCAGAGAACGTACATTGTTTAGCTATCTGCAGGATATGCATTATGTTGTGAGAAAGACTGTGAAGAAGTATTTATGATCTATGTATATTTTTGCAGCATGTTGAAGGCCTTTAATCCTTCTTTCTTTGTAAGCACTATTACTGTGTCTGTGTAGCATGAAATGA
>CAZZNM010000028.1:0-8512 GCA_964655805.1 uncultured archaeon | reverse complement strand
ACCTCCTCCTTACGAAACCCCACCACCTTACGGGACACCTCCTCCTTACGAGACGCCGTTACCAACGCCTATCCCTTCCCCCACACCATCACCAACACCAGTACCTTCACCCACGCCTCCACCACCGCCAGTCAAGCCGCCTTAAGAAAATCTGATCAACTGATACAAGTCTATTTCTGGTGTTGTAGATAGATCTAGTAAAAAATGAATAGACGAAAAACAAAACGACTATTTTTCATCCATCTCAATATCTGCAACGAAATGATAAGTTCTGGGCGCGATGCTTTTCACTTTTCTAATTTGTTTTATTTTATATTTTCTTTTGCCACAAGCATTTTTTATCTGCTTTTCTATTTCTTCTTTATTTTTTGCTGAGTTGTGATAATGAACTATACCGTTTTCAATGATACTCAGCGCATGAGGAAGAAACTTCTCTGTTCTAGGAAAATAGCCCATAATAATTCTGTCAATATTTTCCTTTGGCATGAAGTTTCTGCAATCCATATTAATGGCAACAATATTTTTTATTTTGTTCAGCTTAATGTTCTCTTTCAAATATCTGAAAGCAGCAGGATTCTTTTCTACTGCGTAAACTTTTTTCGCCCTCTTAGCTATACCAAGCGAGAAATAGCCAATGCCCGCGAACATGTCGGCAACAATTTCATTTTTATTTATTTCTTTTAGAAGTCTTTGCCTTTCATGTAAATTCCCTTTTGAAAACATGACCTTTGATACGTCCAGTTTATAGCGAATACCATGTTCTTTATGTGTTGTTACAAATCCGTTGCCTGCAAGCTTTGCCACTTTCGGCACCCTGTACTCGCTTTCTATGCCTTTTATCTCGCAGACTGTCCTGATGCGGGGAAACATCTCCATTATCGCTGACGCTATTTTCTTTTTCTCTTTTTCCGAATCAATATTCAATAATTTCAGCAAAAGGACATCACCTACAATCTGATAGCTGCTGGGAAGATTTCTCTTATCTATCCCAGTTTTCTTTTGAAGCATTTCCTTGAAGCTCATACTTTCTATAAACTAGATATAAGTTTTAAGTATATTGCAGGCAATGCGTAACTATGACTATGCTCACGGTACTAAACAACGGTAAAGAAGGATGCAACGCCATCCCAGACGGATTCATAGAAGCGCCGCGTGAGCTTGACAAAAGCATAGACGAAAAGCTCGATTTCATGCGCAGAAAGACAACAGAAATGGGATACCGTTTTGTCGGCCGGCATAGCGCCATCAAGGTGTGCAACTGGACCAAGGAGAGCATACGCGGCAAGAACGTCTGCTACAAGAACAAGTTCTACGGCATCGAAAGCAACCAGTGCGTCCAGATGACACCTGTCATGTTCTTCTGCAATTTCAACTGCCTGCATTGCTGGAGAAATTTCGATTACATGCTGCCGCGCGCCAAGGAAGACTGGGACGAGCCAAAAGCAATATTAGATGGCTGCATTAATGCGCAGTTAGAATTGCTCGAAGGATTCCATGGCAATGCAAATGTCGATAAAGAAAAGCTGACAAAGGCAATGATGCCAAAGCATGTGGCTATTTCATTGTCTGGCGAGCCCACGCTTTATCCATACTTGCCAGAGTTCATTGACGAAATCATTGGTCGAGACATGACAGCTTTCCTCGTGAGCAACGGCACAACTCCAGAGATGATTGAGCGCCTGCTGGAGCATCAGCCGACGAATCTCTATATTTCTTTCTATGGTACGACGCCGGAGATGTACAAGCGTACTGCAGTGCCTATGATAAAAGACTTCTGGCCACGGGTTTTGCAATCGCTTAATATGCTTGGCAAGTTTGATTGCAATACGGTGGTGCGGCTGACATTGACAAAAGGCCTGAATTTTACTGATCCAAAGGGATATGCAGATATTATAGAAAAAAGCGGAAGTAAGTATATTGAAGTTAAAGCATTTATGGCCGTAGGTGGTTCAAGGCGCGTCCTGCAATACAGCGATATGCCACTGCATAGCGAGATACAAGAATTTGCAGCTGAGATTGAGCGGCATTCGTCTTACCGCATAATCAACGAGAAACAGGATTCGCGTGTAGTTCTGCTTTCAAGGGACGATAAAAACTTTCCTTTTCGTGATATTTGAGTTTTTATACTTTATTCGCGTATAAAAAGAGAATGCAGTACGTATCTGATTTTGCAAGAAGGATTGGAAAAAGAATCGCGCCTTATGTCGTTGTTGCAGCTCTGTCGCTGGCATGCGGTGCTGAAGCTTATGAGCACGGCATCGTCATCAGCACAGTAACACGCGTGCCTGCATCAACACCGACGCCTGATACGTACAGGTGTGGGCATCCTGAAGCAATGATATTTTTTGTGAATGCACATAGATCAGAAAATGGCATACGCGGCCTAAGAGAAGACGCACTAATGTCGAAGGCCGCTCAAAGGAAGGCAGAGGACATGGCACTGAATCAATATTTTGACCATTCCAGCAAAGTGGGAATAAATGCCTATAACTTAATGCAGGATCTTGGGGTACAGTATAGTACGACTACAGAAATCATAGCTAAGAATAATTATTCCAATGCATTAGAAACAGCGTTTCGTGGACTCAAAAAGAGTCCGTCCCACAATGCGGCTATTTTAAATTCAGATTTCAACAGAACAGGTGTCGGCATAGCGTCCGATGGTAATAGATTTTGTTACTATGTACAACTTTTTGCAGATTAGATTTATTTTTCAATAACCTTCTTCCCTTGCGCCTGTGGCACAATTCTTAGTTTCGCTTTGCTGAATTTTCCTTTTTTGCCTAACAAGCTGAGAAATACTGAAAGTGCAGCGATCTCACTGTGCGGCTGATTGGTAACTGCAAGGTTATAATCAGCAAGTTGATATACCTCTGGCGGCACCTTCTCGCTGCCAATTATGACAAGAACGTTTTTCTGTATTTTTATTTTCTTTATACTTTTTTCTATCGGGATTCCGTACATTGTAAGATTAATGATGATATATTTTTTCTTTTTATGATAATTTATCACTTTTCTCCAGCTACTTTCGTATTCAACAGCAAAGCGGCCTCCCCATCTATCAGATACATTATTTATCGTTTTCAATATACTGTCATCCTTGTCGCCGCTATAGATTATCTTGTCTGCACCAAAGGCGCGGGCAACCAAGCCACAGTGCGTGCTCACGCGCTCGTCGCGCTTCAGTCGATGGCCAATACGCAGTACAACTATCATAATTATAATTAAAAACAATTAGATAAAAAGGAAAGAAAAATAACTAATAAAGTCTATACTATGAATTTACAGTATTACATAATGCTCTGCTTCAGAAGCAGGTATCGTGACAGTTCCCACAGGCCGGTTTCTATCGCCGTATTTGCGGAGAACTATGCGTGCGTTATCGTGACTCAAGTAGGCGTAAGCATGCCGCTCGTCGCCGTCCCTGAATCTCTTTCCATGCAGCCATTCGTCCCCCGCGCTTATGAAATATCCCAGTGTGTTTCTCATATTCTTACCCTTGCAGTATATGTATAACTTCTATTTAAAGCTATGTAATTTTATTACATACGTAGGAAAAAAAAGAGCAAGCTTTAAATACTTATAATTATTAATAGGACGCATGCCAGTCAGAATCGTACACGCAGCTCCTGTAATTACACTATTCACTATGTTCAGCATGAGGGGCCATGAGATTGATATATTCAAGATGCTCCTGGGTAGGCCGATGACAATAAAGGAGCTCCAGAAGCAGTCCCACATGTCCGAGCGCATGCTTAGGACCTATCTTGATGACCTTGCAAAGCGGAATTTCATCAGCAAGAAGGTCGTCGAGGGCAGGCGGCTGAAGTACCTATACTATGCAAACCCTCCTGAGACGATACTGAATCTTGCAAAGGACATGATCAGCAGCATGGAAAAGAAGAGGCTCAGGATGGCAAAGGATATCGTCCGCGGAAGCAAGAAGCACATCCAGGGGGGGAAATAGAATGCTGGATATGCACTTTCGTATTCATTTACCAAGGCTTAATTCAACTGGCAGACGGAGAAGATACGAATACGAGAGGCACAGCTTAGAAGCACGATTTTTTGCTAGAGGGGAATTGTCACAGTTAGAATATCAACAGGCACTTCGTGAATTGTACAATAGATTCCCTGAATATGCCCCTCCTAGAAGACGTCAAGATGATCATACCTACGTATCGACCCCGGCGTAGTAATGGGGCTGTCGGTTAACAAGTATCATCTATCGAATCCTGAATATTCTGATTTCTACATTTTCATCTGAGAGCAAAGCCCTTGATTTTCTGCAAGGACCTGCTGAATACCTGTATCCTATATCTATCTCGGCAGAAGCATAGCCATTTCCATTGACAAGCTCCTGCAGGTGCCGAGGTATCCGGCTTCCGGGTATAACATAGCTGCTGCCGTCTGAATAGACAGAAAAAAGGTGTCCATTGGGTAATTCCTCAATTCTTATGCGCAGAATTCCATCCTCGCTTAGCACCATAGGCATCGCCATATAGAATTTGATGCTGCCGATTAAAATAGTTTCTGCCCCTCGTAAGTGATTTATAGGATGCGAACAAGAAGGCAGGAAATAGCCCCTATCGGATTCGAACCGATGTCAAAGGCTCCAAAGGCCTCTATGCTTGCCGCTACACCAAGGGGCTGTGATTTTTAAGCTTGTTCTTTAACATTTAAAAGCATGTTCAAGGATTTCGAGGCATTTCTGAAGGAGAACAGTATATGGCATGAATTTCTAGAGAAGAATGACACATCAACTGCTGCTGAAGCTTCCAAGCATGTAAAAAATGTCGCAAAAAGTATCGTCTTTGAGGCAGATGAATTCTTCATTGTTATTGCCCCGGGTAATATGAAGGTAAGCAGAAAAAAATTACGTCCGCTTGTCGGAAAGGAAAACATAAAACTGGCGTCAGCCGAAGACGTGCTGCGCATAACAGGCTTCGAAGTCGGCGCAGTGCCGCCAATAGGGCAAAAGAACAAGATGAAATGTATTCTTGATAAGCGAATAGCTGCAACGAACGACGTATGGGCAGGCGGCGGGGCTGTAAACAGACTGGTGCATTTAAAGGTAAGCGACATTATAAGATTCAACGATCCGATTGTAGCGGATGTGAGCGAATGAAGATTCTTCTTATCCACTCTGATTATATAGAGTTCATTGCCAAGGAAAAAGCAATAAAACAGGCAGAAGAAGCGAGCAGCGGCCGCATGGAAGAATGCCTTGTCGTCTTTACTGCTGTTGAGAAGAACGATGAAAATACTGATGATATTGTTGGGAAATTAATAAAAGAGGTTAGCGATGTCGCTGAACAAGTCAAAACAAAAAGAATAGTCCTTTACCCTTATGCACATTTGAGTAAAAATCTGGCGTCTCCTAATTTTGCCCTGGATACCCTGAAAACTGCGGAAAAAGAATTAAGCAAGGAATATGAAGTGCTGCGCGCGCCGTTCGGCTGGTACAAGGCATTCACGCTGAAAGCAAAGGGTCATCCATTGGCTGAGCTGAGCAGGGAAATTGGTCTAGATAAGGAAATTAAGAAAGCTGAAATCAAAAGGAAAAAATTAACTCTGAAAGACGTGACCAAGCGGCCGCATCTGGATCGCGAAAAGCTCAGCAAAAGCGACCATCGCATACTTGGCCAAGAGCTTGATCTGTACAGCTTCCAGGAAGTCGCGCCAGGCATGGCTTTTCTGCACCCAAACGGCATGATTGTGCGCAACCAGCTTATTGATTTCTGGCGCAAGGAGCACTACAAGCGCGGCTACAAGGAGATAAACACGCCACTTGTGCTGAACAAGGCATTGTGGGAAATCAGCGGTCATTGGGAGCATTACAAAGACAACATGTTCTTTACAACCATCGACCAAGACGAATTTGCAGTAAAGCCTATGAACTGCCCTGGAGCAATAATGGTTTTCAACAGCGCGACCCGTAGCTATCGCGACCTGCCGCTGCGTTTGGCCGAGCTTGGACAAGTGCATAGAAATGAGCTCAGTGGCGTGCTTGCTGGATTGTTTCGCCTGCGCTATTTCACGCAGGATGATTCTCACATATTCGTGACGCCTGAGCAGCTTGAGCATGAGATAGAACGAGTCGTTGAAATAATCGATTATTTTTACAAGAAATTTGGCCTAGAGTATCACGTCGAATTATCAACAAGACCAGAAAAGCGAATGGGCCCAGAAGAAGGGTGGAACAAGGCAGAATCATCGCTGGAAGAGGCCCTGAAGAAAAAGAATCTCAATTACAAAATCAATCCAGGCGAAGGTGCATTCTACGGCCCGAAAATCGACTTTCATATTAAGGATTCTCTAGGGCGCACATGGCAGTGCGCGACTGTGCAGGTCGATTTCATGATGCCAGAGCGCTTTGATATAAATTATATCGGCGAAGACAACAAGCCACACAGGCCTGTTATTGTACACCGCGTTATTTACGGTGCGATCGAGCGCTTCCTCGGTATTTTAACCGAACATTACAATGGCGCATTTCCAGTCTGGCTTTCGCCTGTGCAGATACGCATTATCTCATTCACAGACAGAAACGAAAAGAAATCAAAAGAAATAATGCATATATTGCAGAATGAAGGATTGCGCGTAGACAGCGATTTGCGCCCGGCTACTGTGCAGTACAAAGTGCGAGAAGCCGAATTGCAGAAAATACCATATATAATCGTAATCGGTGACAAAGAGGAATCTAATGCCACTTTAGCAGTGCGCAAGCGCGGCGGCAAACCGCAGTTTGGCGTGAATCCAGAAGATTTTATTGCAGGCATAAAAAAGGATATAGAAGAGATGAGGTAGCTATTTGTTTGCATAGCCCAAGAATTTGCCAAATGCAAAAGCTTTATCCCCATCTTGATGAACTGATGTCATTTGCACACGAATATCCCTTCCCAAATACGGATTCGGATCCCCCTCATATCCTTGCACTATAGTAATAATTCCGTTAGGCGCATGTACAACGGGATCACCTTTCTTTCCCAGTGCATAAACAACGGACTCAAATGGCTTTGGAACAAAATAAGGCGAAGACATATCCTGATCAGTGTGAGGTAGACTATAATCTCTGCCTTTCTTTCCTGCAGAAGCTTGCCTGCCGGTCCATGTACGCCTATAGTTTTTGTGGGGCATTGACCAAGAATAATGGCATGAAATTATTAAAGCCTTCTGTTCAATCTGATTGAATGGGCGAATTGTTTTCAGGCATAATCGCATGGATACTCTTGCTGATAAAAACGCATTCTTCGCTTGCCGTCTTTCTGGGCGTTCTCATCGAAGAGATAATTATACCAATTCCGTCACCGCTCATATTGATGGCTGCTGGCTACATTCTTCTCGATTCCTCTCTAACACTAACACAAGCACTTTATCAGTCGTTTTTTATCATTGCCATACCAGCGGCCATAGCCGGCACAATAGGCAGCTTCTTTGCCTATTATATCGGATATTACGTACGTAGAGGGTCCAAACGGTACCAGGATTATGTCGGCATAAAGAAGCACCACATAAAATATCTTGAGAAGCGAATGGAGAAAAATTCATTTGCTTACATAATTGTGTCAAGGGCAATCATTATAATTCCTATGTCTTTTGTATCATTTGTCGCGGGTTTCCTACAGCTTCCGAAAAAGAAATTCGCTATAGCCACATTCATCGGCTCAATACCGCGTGCGCTCTTGCTATCAATGCTTGGGTGGTATTCTGGCAATACGTTTTTTTCTGTTGCTGAAGGCCTCGGCCTTATAGAGAATATAATACTGCTTCTGATAGTATTCGTTATTGCATTTTTCCTTGTAAGAAATATTCGCAAAAGAATTAAGATGGGTTAAATTGGCTCAAAAAACCTTTTTATAGGTTTCGTTCATAGTGAAATCATTCAATTACAAAGTGAGCAAATTATGAAATGTCTTGAATGCATGAAAAGAGAAGCTGATCCAAAGACCGGTCTGTGTATGGACTGCAGCTTTGAAGGCGGGCTTCCAGACGACTTCGAAGAAGACTTGGACAGCGACGACGACTAACGTTCTCTTAGCAACCTTTCCAGCGTTGTCTGTATATCCTTGTCCTCGCCCATTTCGAAATTCTCACGAAGAATGCGCAAATCGTGTTCCTTTTTCTTTCGTGTAGAAATCAGTTGCAGGATTCTTGTATGAAGCTTTTCTAGTTCGTCATCTATAGAATCAGTTTCCCTTTCGAGCCTTCTTATCTCGTTGCGCATCTCTTCTTCAAGGGTCATCATGACAATGTATAATGATATTTCAATAGAAAGAGCTTTAAGTCTACTTTTTCCTTTTACGGACGCATCCTATAAGCCAATGGTCATCGCTTCCGCATATCAGGCATTTCTTCTTGATTCTCATATACCCTTAACCATATATGGCTTTTCCAAACTATAACCAAGATTTCTATAGTACCCGCACACGCCCACACCGCTGGTGACATACAATCTCTTGTAGTTATTATCTGTTGCGATTCTTTCAGCTTCAGCGAGCAGTTGCCTTCC
>CAZZNM010000027.1:0-8591 GCA_964655805.1 uncultured archaeon | reverse complement strand
CCACGTCTGCTATCGCTATATCCGGCAGGAATTTGTAGGGCATATTAAAATCACTTTACCATTCTTCAATCTTTAAATCTGGTATATTTTCAAAATGCTTTTTGTTCCTTGTGACAACAATAAGATCATTTTCCTTTGCAATGCTCGCGATCATCAGATCAAGTTCCTGTGTTACCTTTCCTTTTTTGGTTAATTCAACAAAGTCCTTTCCAAAGATCTCGCAACTAACCGCTGTCAGACTGAGGAGCTTGAAATTGTTCATAAAGTCATGGACTAATTTTAGCGATTCATCTTTCTTTTGAGACTTATATGCCCCCTTGAAAAGTTCGCATAGTGTAATGTCTGTGAAAAAAATTCTGTCAGGACCAATGCCTTTGATTTTATTTCCAATGCCCTTTTCATCGCGAAATATCGCCACAATAATGCTGGTATCAAGGCAGTACATCAGAACTCAACGTCGCGCATCTTGGCATTTTTTCTCTCCTTTTTAAGCTCCTTCTCAATCCTGTCAAGCTCCCCAGGTACCGGCCACCTGCCTAGGAACGCTGAGAGCGGCTTCCTCTCCTTTCTGGCTATCTTCATGACCACCTCAGAAAAACTTTCGCCCTCCTTCTTGAGCCTCTTCAGCTCATCGTACGCCTCGTCGGACAGTGAAATAACCTTGGTCATATGCATACATGCATGCATGCATGTATATTTAAAGATTCTAGCGCTAACCTTTAACATTCCCAAGCGGCCGCAGCTTAACAACTTTCAGCGTGATGCCTGCACTGTGCACGCTATCGATGACTTCATCTATGTCCTTGTATGCGCCGCCTGCTTCCTCTGCGACGCCGGGCATGGACGTTGACCGGACATATATTCCTCGTTTTTCCATATCCTTCAATAATTTATCACCGCGCCACATGCCTTTGGCTTTTGTGCGGCTCATTGTTCTGCCACTGCCATGACAAGTTGAGCCGAACGTCTCTTCTTCTGCTTGCTTTGTGCCGACTAAAAGATAAGATCCTGTCTCCATTGAGCCGCCGATAATCACTGGTTGCCCAACATCCCGGTATATCTGGGGTACTTCGATGCGCCCAGGACCGAAAGCCCGTGTCGATCCCTTGCGGTGCACAAGCACATCCATTTTTTTACCGTCAACAACATGATTCTCAATCTTCGCTGTATTGTGCGCGACGTCGTAAACCTGGTGCATTCCTAAATCTTCAGCGCTTTTTTGGAAGACTTTAGAAAAAACTTCCCTTATCCTGTGAAGTATTACTTGCCTGTTCGCAAAAGACATGTTGATGCCGCAGCACATGGCCTTGTAATAATCCTGGCCCTCTTGGCTCTGGAACGGCGCACATGCCAATTCTGGATCGAGCACTTTTATGCCGTATTTTGGCATTACTTTCAGGAAAATCTGCAGATAATCCGTGCCGATCTGATGTCCAAAGCCGCGGCTTCCGCAATGAAACATAATTACGATCTGATCTTTCTCGACAACGCCGAATTTCTTGGCCACATCTTCGTCGAAAATTTTATCAGCGACCTGTATTTCTAAATAATGATTGCCTGAGCCGAGCGTGCCTATCTGTATCAACCCCCTTTTGATAGCCCTATCGCTCACTTTCGACGCGTCTGCGCCCTTCATGCGTCCGTCTTCTTCTGTGCGTGACAAATCTTCCTGCCAGCCGTAGCCCTGCTCTATCGCCCACTCTGCGCCGCGCTCTATCATTTCGCGAAATTCTGCGTGCGTTGGCTTCAGGAATCCGCTGCTACCGACACCCGCAGGCACTTGGTCGAATAGCTGGTTGACCAGCTCTTTTATTCTTGGCTGCACGTCTTTCAGAGTGAGATTAGTAAGTAGAAGCCTCATGCCACAGTTAATATCAAATCCAATTCCGCCTGGTGATATTACACCTTTCTCCATGTCAAACGCTGCGACGCCGCCGATTGGGAATCCATAGCCCCATATGCCTTCCTATTCAACGAGAATAGAAATATGGCCGTCGGGCATGCAATAAGCATACTTCAAAATTCCCGGCAGGCACGCAACATTCGTCACCTGGTTATATACGCCCTCGTCCATCTCGCGCGCGATCTTCTCGCTCGCATAAATGCGCGCTGGCACTTGCATGCCTTGCTTGAACGTTTTCGGTATCTCCCAGACATTATCATTGATTTTTTTCAAGTCTTTGAATCCCATTTTATTTTGTCACCTCCTTGTTATTTTCATTCAATACTTCATCCAATGAAATACCTTGTCTCAACTTTTCTTGAACATTTGTGCGTTGAAGGGCTCTGTAAAAGTCCAAATCCCTATTAGTTCTGATGTCAAAAGCAAGTCTTTCTGCTTCTGTACTTTGTGATTCTCTTGCAACATGAAGGGGCGTAACTGGATAAAGCTCCCAGCATGTGCCGACAAGATCATACCTCGAACCGGTTCCATAGACCTTCGCAAACATCTCCCTAAATACATGCTCTTCGCCAATGATATCCATCCGGAGACCTAAATATTTTATTAATCTTAGACCATCGTCTGCTGTATACTCTGTTGTCAATCTTATCACTACATCATCTAAAGCGTGCAGAATCAGCACGCACACCTTTTACCAGACTCTTACTTCTGCGCAGCGTTGCGCTGCGTCATATGGCAGGTATGCGATAATTAGATGTAGTTAATGGATAAGATATTTAAAGTCGACAGCAGTCATAAAAAACATACCTGTATAAAAAGTTTTACAATATATGAAAAGCTTATGCCAAGAAAGAGAAGAATCGATGGATATCATATTATTGCGTTCGTTCTAGGAATTATTCTAACATTCACAGTATTCCAAATACCATTACAGAACGGGACAGCAACGCTATCGACATTGCCGCAGGAGTCGATGCGCTCTTCTGCTTATGTTGTTGCTGTAACAAGCGACGGAGGAGGGCTCGTCGGTAGCGTAGATGTTGAAGTAAATCTAGGCCGCGGGCGTGTGCTGATGAACACCAACCCCTTCCTGGAGCCGGACACGCAGTATTCAGCAGAGACAGCGGCAGCCATCGCCGAAAGCTATACAAAGAAATCTCTGGACGACCGCGACGTGATATATTCTTTTGATATCGACGGCCAGGTTCTTGGCGGCCCGTCAGCAGGCGCGGCCATGGCTATCGCTACGATAGCAGCAGTGGATGGCAAGCAGGTGCGCGACGATGTTGCAGTGACAGGCACGATAAACAGCGATGGTACAATCGGTCCGGTAGGCGGCATATTGGAAAAGGCAGGCGCAGCTGCAGATAAGGGCGTGAAGCTTTTCCTGGTGCCAGAGGGCCAGTCACGCATCACGACGTACGAGCGCGTGGTCGAGCAGCAGCAGCGCGGCTCGTTCACTTATCAGCGCGTGAGATACGTGCCTAAGACCCTGGACCTTATAGAATATGCACAGAGCGAGCTGGGCATCGAAGTCCGTGAAGTTTCGACTATCGGCGAAGCTGTAAGCTACATGTTGACGTCCTAAATTACAGGACGTCAACAGTTGTTTCTTATAGAAAAATATTACAGAAACAACATGCTGAAATAATTAGAAGCCGCGTTGGGTACAAAATACTTTCCTGCAGCAATTATTTATAATTTCCCTAATTTGATGGGGAATCTTATTTTATATACCTTTGGCTGCAAATTATGAGATGACGCAAAAAACACGCTACATAATTGTATACGGCGGTGTTATTTCTGGAGTCGGCAAGGGCTCGACTGTATCAGCTATCGGCAAAATATTGCAGGAATACGGCTTCTCAGTGACGGCGATAAAGATAGATCCTTACATCAACTATGATGCCGGCACGCTGCGGCCTACAGAGCACGGCGAGGTCTGGGTCACTGACGACGGCGGCGAGACAGACCAGGACCTGGGCAATTATGAGCGCATGCTCGGCTTGGATCTGCCAAGAATAAACAACATAACAACCGGTCAGATATACAAAGAACTTATTGACAAGGAGCGCAGCGGTCAGTTTCTCGGCCAGACAGTTGAAGTGATACCGCATGTGCCCATTGAGATAAAGAGAAGAATCCTGCAGGCAGCGCAAGGCTTTGATTTCGGAGTCGTTGAGGTCGGCGGCACTGTCGGCGACTACCAGAACATTCCTTACATATTTGCAGCGAAGAGCCTGGAAATAGAGCTGGGTCGCGAGAATGTCGCGCATATTCTCGTGACTTACTTGCCTGTGCCCTCGCACATCGGCGAGATGAAGACAAAGCCGACGCAGCAAGCCATACGCATGCTGAACGAATCAGGTATTTTTCCTGACTTTGTGTTGTGTCGTGCTTCCCAAGCATTGGATGACGTTAGGAAGAAAAAAATAGAAATGTATGCCAACATCCCTGCTGACAACATCATTTCCGAGCCGGATATCAAGACAATTTATCGTATACCTCTGGATCTGGAGAAAGAAGGCTTTGGAAAGAGATTATTAAATAAATTTAATATTCAGCCAAAGCGCGAGCCGAGCTGGCAGAAGTTCGAGACGCTTGTCAAAAGAATTGAAAATCCAAAGAAAAAACTAAAGATAGCAATCGTCGGCAAATATATTGACATCGGCAACTTTACGCTGCTTGACTCGTATATATCGATAAATAACGCGTTAGAGCATGCATGCGCGGCACTGGACGTAGGCGTTGAAATTGAGTGGATTGACTCCAAGAAGCTAGAGCAAGACGATATTTCATCCATACTTTCGCGGTACAAGGGCGTCATAATTCCAGGCGGCTTCGGCGCCGTGGGCATTGAGGGCAAAATAAACGCCATAAAATTTGCAAGGGAAAGAAATATGCCATTTCTCGGCTTATGCTATGGCCTGCAGCTTGCTGTCGTCGAATTTGCGCGCAATGTATGCAATATGAACGGCGCCCATACAACAGAAATAGATAAGAGTACAAAATTTCCAGTTATAGACATACTGCCAGCGCAGAAGCAGGCAATGAAAGAGAGCAGGTATGGCGGCACCATGCGTCTAGGCGCTTATGCTGCAACATTGAACAATTCCAATGTGCTTGATTTGTATAAGATCACCGGTCGATTGAAAAAAGATATGGAAAGAATAAAATCAATACCAAAAGAGCAGTCATTCAGAATTGCATTAACGCGCGGGAAAAATCTTGTATTTGAGCGCCACAGGCACAGGTATGAAGTGAACCCGAAATTCATCAAGACACTAGAGAAGAATGGGCTTTCATTCCCTGGTTTCCATGTGCGCAGCGACAAAACGCCGCTCATGGAATTTATAGAACTGCCAAAGCACAAGTTTTTCGCCGCCACGCAGGCGCATCCTGAGTTCAAGTCGCGGCTCGGCGATCCGTCACCGCTGTTCTACGGATTTGTGCGCGCGTGTGCAGAATAGTCAGTAATAAATAAATTAATTCTAAATTTATTGCATGAACAGGCAAGGGCGGCCAGGAGAAGATTTTGGGAATTATTTTATGACAGCCGTAAGACGCTGTGCTGCATGTTCGCTCGCTGTTGGCGGAATAGCAAGCGGTGCGTATGCTGGTCTCAGATATCTAATGGAAAGATAATTTACTTGAGGGCTATTAAAAAGTCTTTAAATACTTGTTGCTGCCACTATACATAACTTCATTTGAGGTGAAAAAAAGTGCACAAAAGAACGTACATCGGCACCTTCGTCTACCAGGATGAAGGCGGTGATGACGACGCGGACGACGACGATGACGACGAAGATTTTGACGATGATGAGGAATAAAACCGTACCTTTTTTGTTTTGTTTCTTCCATTAATTCACTATTTTTTAATTGACTGACTTTTAAATAATTTCACAGCACTTTAATGCTATGCCTGAGCAACCTCAGAAATTCCAGTACAAGCGCCAGCCAGCCGTGTCGAGAAAGATTAACGACATAAATCCAGAGACAGACGTGCGCGTGCGCATATTCGGCCACGTGATCGACAAGACTGAAGGCGTGCTTGTCGTTGATGACGGCTCAGCAAAATCTGAAATAATGACAGACGACTTTGATGCATTTGATATGGATGACCTCGTGCGCGTTTTCGCCCGCGTTTTGCCATTAGAGAACGGCTACGAATTGCGCGCAGAAATCATACAGAAAATGAACAGCATGGACATGGATCTTTACCGCAAGGTTTATGGTGAATAAAAATGACAAAGCAACTTCCTAGAGTAGGGGATTATGTAAGGATATTAAAGGCACCCGGATACCCCGGCGTAGAGCGTGGTGACGTAGGAAAAGTTGTTGGTGATTACTGGCTTCAGAAAGATGGCAGCCTCAATGTGGACACTGTAAGCCTCGCGCCAGATACACATTTTGTTAATCTGAATTTTTCACCAAATGAACTGGAACCGGTAAGTGAAGAAACACTAATAAGCAGAAGATTCTCCTCTGACCCGCAAAAACAGAGAGATTTTCGCTGTTATGAATTTCTTTCAGGGCGATAAACATGTTCGAGGCAAAAATAAGCGACATTGCATTGCTGCGCGAGAGCATTTCTGCTATTAGCGAGCTTATCGACGAAGCAGAGATGCACGTGAAGCGTGATGGCATTGAGCTTGTTTCGTCTGACCGCGCCGTTGTGGCGGTAGTCGATTTTATGCTCCACAGCTCGGCGTTTGACGAGTACACAAGCTTGGCTGATGCAAAGATCGGCATAAATCTTGTCAGTCTCTTGCAGTTTCTCCGCAGGTCGCGGCCTGATGATGTGCTGAGAATGAAGCTTGAAGATAACAAGCTGCTGCTCGTACTAGAAGGCAATTCAGTCCGCAGCTTTTCCTTGTCGCTGATTGACGTTACAAAAGAGGATACGCCTGATCTGAAAAAGCTTGAAGCCGGCTTCTCGGCAAAATTCAATGTAGATAGTGATCTGCTCAACGCAGGCATTGAGGACGCAGAGCTGATAGCAGATTCCATAGTATTCACAGTCCGCAAGGACCAGCTCATGATGAAAGCCGAGTCTGATACATCAAGCACGCAGATGGAGCTTCCTTCAGGCACAGAGTCTCTGAAGATACTGGACATGGACGCGCCGGTTCGCGCGCGATATTCGCTTGACTACCTGAAGAAGATATTCAAGGCGCGCAAGCTCGCAGAAAAAGCGCAGGTGGCAATAGCAACAGATTATCCGATAAAAGTCCAGTTTGAAGTGCCAAATAAAGTAAGATTAGCGTTTATTCTCGCGCCTAGAGTTGAGGATTAAAAGAAAAAATTATTGGCGATATGCCTCGCGTCTTCTTGTCAGGTTGCTTATGCTTTCTCTAGTTGGGCTTCTCTGGCCTAAATATTCTACTAAGATCGCGTCGCCGCCCAAGTATGTTATTGTCTTTGCTTCAGTTGAGGCTAGTACACCCTCTATCCGAAGCCTTGTATTTTCGGGCAATGATTTTCCTTGCCAATTCATATTAAACACCTATGTCACTACTTAACAGTGGCCAGTATATAAAGATTGCCCATTTATATACGCGTTACAACCCGCTCCGCAGCGACGGACGAATTAAAGCAATAGGCACGATGAGTAAAGTATGAACATCCTTGTCCATTACTCTGAAATCGCTTTGAAGGGCAAGAATCGGCCGTTCTTTGAGAAGAAGTTGCAGCATAATGTAAAACGTTCACTGAAGGGCATGTATAAGGTAGTGAAACGCGAGCATGACAGGATAATAATAGATCTAAAACCAGATATTGACGAAAAGGAAATAGAAAAAAGACTAAAACGCGTTTTCGGCATCGAATGGTTTGCTTTCGTTTATGTTGTCGAAAAGAACATGGAAGCAATAAAGCATGAGATAGCAAAGCACGCTACTGTCGGCAAAGGCGAGACAGCAAAGATTGTTGCAAAGCGCTCTGACAAGAGATTCAAGCTTACATCACAGGATATAAACAAAGAATTGGGCAGATTTATTGAAGAGAAATTTGGCGCAAAAATAAAGATGGAGAAGCCGCAGCACAAGATATACATCAACATAGGCGCGAAAAATGCTTACATCTATTTCAACCGCATAAAAGGACCGGGCGGCCTGCCTGTGGGCACAAGCGGAAAGGTGCTCATATTGCTTTCAGGCGGCATCGATTCGGCTGTCTCTGCATATATGGCTATGAAGCGCGGCTGCGTGCCATACTATTTGCATTTCCACGCGTTCCGCAAAGGAGAAGAAGCTATGAGGGGCAAGATTGAGAATATGCTAAAGATACTTGCTCAATACTCTGGATCTTCAAAGATTTATCTTGTACCTTTCTATCCATTTCAGCTGACTGTATCGCGCGCGGGAAGAAGCGAGCTTGTCGTCTTCCGCCGCTTCATGATGCAGATTGCTGAAACGATCGCGCGCAAGAACGGGATGCAGGCCATAGTTACCGGCGAGAGTCTCGGCCAGGTGGCTTCTCAGACACTTGAGAACATAGCTGCCATAGATGCAGCTACAAGGATGCCTGTATTCCGGCCATTGCTGAGCCACGACAAGAAAGAGATAATTAAGTTAGCAGAAAATATTGGAACGTATAAAATATCAATACAGCCGTACAAGGACTGCTGCTCCATCGTCGCGGTAAATCCGAAGACAAAGGCGAGGATGCCAGAGATCATGAAGATAGA
>CAZZNM010000026.1:0-8919 GCA_964655805.1 uncultured archaeon | reverse complement strand
CGCCCTTTATGCGCTCCTCTTCCTTGAATAATTTATACTGTCTGGATTCAAAAATCGGCATATTATCTATTTGCGCGGGCTTTATAATTAGTTTTACGCGAAATATGATTATGAAAGACTGTGTATTCTGCAAGATCATTAAAGGCAATATAGATTCGGCAAAGATATGGGAGGACAAAGAATTCTTAGCCATATTAGATGTAAATCCGAACACAAGAGGCATGACACTTGTGCTGACAAAGAAACACTATAACTCCTACGCATTTGACATGCCCGATAAAGTATATAGGGAATTTCTACTAGCTTCCAAGAAGGTAGCAAAACTACTAGAAAAATCACTAAACATCAAGCGTGTTACAATGGTCATGGAAGGCATGGGGATAAACCATGCGCACATCAAATTGTATCCGTTATACGGCATAAAAAATAAATTCAAGGAAACTTGGGCAAAAGACAAGGTATTCTTTGAAAAATACGAGGGCTACATATCAACACAGTTAGGGCCGAATATTGCCATTTCTAAACTGAAGAAGCTTGCTGAAAAGATAAGGAAGACGAGATAATTATGTCATGGCTAATTTTCACGCTTCTTGCAATTAATCTATGGGCGATATCAAACATCATCGATAAAAACATCGTGTCAAAAAGGGTCAAGAATGCCGCAACGCCTTTGATTATAGGCGGTTTCGGGTCGCTTTTTTATGCACTTCTAATGTTTCTAGTTTTCAACGCTGCAATTTCTCTTGAAGGAATAGCATTAGGATTAGTTTACACATGCACCCTTCTTCTGTACCTCAAGGCCATGCAACTCGAAGAGGCTTCACGTGTTATAGCGTTCTTCAGCCTGATACCTATTTTCGTTGCCATACTGGCTTACTTTCTTCTAGGCGAGAGTTTCGGTCCTGAGAAATACGTTGGCATAATTCTGGTCACAATAGGAGCTGCAATGATTTCTGTAAGAAAAGGTATAGGAAAAAAGCTGACGATTAGCAAGGCACTCTATCTGATGTTGCTTTTTGTCATGTTATATGCAGTTTACACAATCGCGCTAAAATATTCAACGGGTTATACAGGATTTATTTCGATTTTCGCTGGTATGCAGTTCGGGCTGTTTCTTGGCGGCATTGCTTTGCTGTTCGTGTACAAAATAGAACTTAAGAAAATTAATATGAAAACAACGGCATTAGTTTTAACAAGCCAATTTACTGGCGTGACGGGCCTACTCAGCTTCATTTATGCAGTCAGCATAGGCCCTATATCCTTGGTAAGTGCAATAGAGAATACCCAGCCTGTGTTTCTTTTGCTTTTTACCACACTGTTGACAATATTCAAGCCGCACATAATAAAGGAGGACATTTCAAAAGGCCCGCTTTTTCTGAAAGCACTGGCAATAATAATCATGGTCATAGGCGCATATCTCGTAAGCATATGATTTAAGAAACTGATTCTGCCATAAGTTATCAATGAGATGCATATCTTGCGGCAACAAGGCACACACAATGCTGCCCATGCGCAATCGAAGCTACGGCATCTGCAGAAGCTGCAAGCCAGCAATCAAAATTGACCCGAGGAAATTTGCATGATGTCAAAAATTCTCTGCGACAAGTGCGGAAAGGATATTAAGTACAAGAAAAATCTTGTTGTGGTCACGTATTTCATCCCTTTCATTCTAAAGAAGTATCATAATATCTGTTATGCTAAGCAAGAAAAAACCTTGAAAGGAATAGCATTTCTGGGACCAAAGCCAGTTAATTCAGCTGGATATAAGTTTATAGCGATCTTTTATATCTCTGTTGTTCTGATGTTCGTAGTATTCCTTATAGCAATACCTGATTCCTTTCAACAAATCATTCAGATATATGGAATAGATTTCTTGACATTTTTATTAATAGCTATTCTTTTCAGCATGCTAATGATATCATACCCTCTGATGATTTCAAGAAAATATGAAAAAATATTAGAATGAAGCAGCGATATTTATGGAAAAAGTATTATGCAATTCATGTAAACAACAAATTAAATACAGGGAAGATCTTGTTGTGACTAGTTACATTGATATAATAAATTTGAAAAAATACCATAACAGATGCTATTCTAGCCTAAAAAAGACTTCAGATGGATTTTTCTTAGTAGGAGAGAAGCCCATCAACACAAGGAATTATAGAGTTTATTCAGTTCTTAGATCACTGGTTGTCGCGGCAATCCTGATTACAATATTCTTGTTAACACCAAATCTTTTTTCTGGATCTTTGGATATATTATATTTTAGTCTAATAATATTGATAATTATAGCTTCATACGAAATAGCCATGTCAAAGAAATATGAGGAATATTTACCTAGTAGAAAAAGGCCTTAGTATTTGCTCTTCAGCCAGTTCTTCCATCTATCAAATATCATCCTGCTGTCCAGAGCGCCGATATCTTCTTTCACGTCTTTGCTGATGATGTGGAACTGTGAGTTGCTTTCTATCACTGTCTGCGCCTCTAAAAGTTCCATGTTGTTCTTTGCCTTTGCGTATTCTACAAGGTACTGGAGTACGCTCGCGCGCAGGTTGATGTTCTCCCATACAGCGTCCCAACGGCCCTTCCAGTCGCGCACGCGCGCTGCTATGTCGTTGAGCACGTGCGACTCTCCCATTGTTAGCGTTCTTGTCGGCTTCAAGACATCGTCGATGGCGGAATATTCAAGAAGATTCACGAAGCCGCCCTCCTCGTAAGGATCAGTCTTCCAGTGCTTCCGCACCTCAGTGACTTCAACAACGCGGCGGAAAGAATGCAAGCCATCAGGCGAGCGCAGCATGTTTGCTATGACTATAAGGTCTGTTGCCTTGAAGCTTGTCGGCGGCACCTGCAAATCATTCACGACACG
This sequence comes from uncultured archaeon, assembly GCA_964655805.1. GTDB lineage: Archaea > Aenigmatarchaeota > Aenigmatarchaeia > GW2011-AR5 > GW2011-AR5 > CAZZNM01. Next base: position 6,050 of record CAZZNM010000026.1, on the reverse strand, counting down.
GTCAAAGACGCCGTAAGCACTTTCGCCGTGTATTGTGCCTGCAACAACATTGGCTAGCGCGCCTATTCGCATGGCTTCGTAAAGTGCTTTTGCTTCGACGCTCCTAACTTCACCGACAATCAAAGCAGAATCACCAAGACGCAATGCAGTGCGCAATACCTCCTCTGCCGGTAGCTCTGTTTCGATATGTGTTATAACGCTTCGCGATTTCAGACGCTCAATGTTGTATCCTAGTTTTTGCAGTTCTTCGACAGGAAGCTCTAAGGTGTCTTCCGTGGTAATTATTCGTATCTTTGGCATTATCTGCACCAAACACGAGCCCAAAAGTGCTGTCTTCCCGCTCGATCTTGTGCCAGCAATGAGCAGTGTGCGCGCACCATCGATTATGAACCACATAAGCCCTGCGGTAAACGAGTCCATCATCTTTATATTTATGAAAAGCGGAAACGTCCACGGTTTCTCGCGATGCCGGCGGAATGCAAAGGCCAGGCCGTCTGGTGACAAGGAGCGCGTGATTGCAGCAACCCTCGCTCGGCCGCCTGGCACTGATAGCTCTGTATCGAGCACTGGATTTGCTTCGTCTAATGGCCGTCCAGAGCGCAGTCTGAAGCGGGTTGCCCAGGACTCAGCGTCGTCAGGACTGGGCACTAGATTTGTTTCGCATTCGAGAAAATCTGCATGGAATATGTATATAGGATGCGTGCTGATTGGTGCGTTGACCGCAATATCCTGCACTTTCTCGTCCTGCAGGAGCAGCTCTAATACACCCAGCCCTGCCGTATAGCGCGTGAGTATTGTCGCAAGCTTTCTCAGCTGGTTTTCTGTAATATCAATGCCATTACTGTTTGCAATATCAACAAGCAGATCTAAGCCAATCCTGTACAAATTTTCGCGGACGCGCTCTGGCTCGGTTAGCTCGAACTCCCGTGGCTCATGCCTGCCAATATAGATCCTTGCCTGATCTAGCAGGGCATACTCTGTCTCGCTCAGCTTGAATTCTGGCGGCACAATATGATAGAGCTTGCGCACCTTTCCTGGCAAGCCGAATATGCTCACATCAGAATCGCCTACTTTGTAGCGCTCTAGAAGCTCTGCGTTAGCGGGCTGTATTGAAACGTATCTTGTGTACATGAAATTTGGCTTTATGCTAGGATGAAAAATCCTTCTGTACAATGCGCGATTCTTGTGCTCAGAAAGATGATCCTTTGTCAGCTGTATCATCTCGCAATTTTCAAGCAGTTTTGTTATCGGCTCTATGGTGTTTGCCATGTAGTGTTCCAGGCATTTTTTCTGCAGTCCGTCAGTGCGCTGCACCTTCACCTGCAGATGGCGCTTTTCGCGAATAACGCGCTTGTAAGCTTCAATCGGGTCGTAGCGCAGAAGCGACATGATTGTGCGCAAAAACTCATAGCGCTGGGGCGCCTCACTTTCGCAGCGCTGCACAACAATATTTTTTATGGATATGACGCCTTCGCGCGTAATCTTCTCTATGATATTTGCAATCTCTAGCAGCATTTTTGTCTCTTTAAAATCATATTCATATTCTCGCCGCTCTGAAAGAACAAGACGCACTACTTTCTTGATTTCCATCAGCTTGTCTATTGCCGTGGCCATGCTCACAGGATAATCCTCGATGCTCGGTCCGTATACGGAGCCTAGAAAGTTGACTTTCAATTTCTGATTTTCCTCGTCATACTCGGATTCGAATACCATACTATAACTATCCCTTGGTTCCAATTAAATCTTTTTTGGATAAACAAAATGTTGTTTTCCTATATTCCCGGAAAACAACTATTGTTTTCATTGGATAACTATTACGAAAACAAAACCTTAATATACCGCCAATGAACAACTTATCTTAGAGATTATTATGCCCCGTTACGAGGACGACAGGATGCCCATGATAATGCAGGAGCTTGTCAGGCGGAGCAACGACGAGACCCGCCGGCTGCGCGAGCTTGAGCAGCGTTTGCAAAATGTAGAGGAGCGGGCAACGAATCTGGAAAACATGAATGTAGAAAAAACGAAACGGCTCAACGAAAAGCTTACTGAAATGGAAATAACAACGCGCAGCATGGGTGACGAGATAGCGAAATTACAGAATGCCTTGGAGCGCATCAACAAGCAGGTAGGCAAGTTTGCGCGCAAGCGTGACATACGCGAAATCGAGAAGATGTTTGACTTGCTCTCGCCGATAAAGCAGGAATTCGTCACTAGGCACGAGCTAGAAGATGAATTGAGGAAATAGTTAATGGTAATAGAATGACTAAAATTCTCTGCGACAAGTGCGGCAATGAGATTAAGTATAGGGAAGATCTTGTTGTAACACCAAAGGGGGTTTTAGTCGGTATACCTTTTAGATACGGTAAATATCACAATGCATGCTATACAGAAAGAGAAAAGACTTTCAAAGGAATTTACACTATGGGCGGAAGACCCATGAATTCAAGAATTTATAGAACTCGCATCATGCTTTTGAGTATCATTAGTTCTATCTTAGGAATTTTTCTTTTATATGGCTTTATAGATACAGCAATAAGATATCCAAAACTGAGTGGATCTGTAGGATTCAGTATAATTCCTATTGCTTTGATTGTATTCGCTTGGTTAGCTGTATATGAAATGAGAGTTGCCAACAAATACGAGAAACTTTTACCAAGCAGAAAATGATAGCTATGACAGAAATATTATGTGATAGATGTCATAAACAAATAAGATACAAAGAGGATTTGACTACCACTACGCATCTCTTGCCATATATAAAAAAATATCATAACGCATGTTATGCTGAACAAGAAAAAGAGGCTTTTTTATTGGGGGAATTTCCTATAAATACACAGCCAGGCACATTAGGTACGATAATAGGAGTAGGAATTTTAGTTTACTTTATACCTTATGCGTATAGTTTGGGTGTATACGAACGGTTAACTAGCATAGGGCAATATTGGTCTTTTGTTTACTTGCTCATGCTTTTGCTTTTTTTATTTCCGTTTCTTGGGATTATTTATCTTCTTTATGTAAGACTAGGTTCATATTACAAATACGAAAAAGCCCTACCAAGCAAGACAAAGAAATAGACAGTTTCTCCATTAATTATATATTGTTTTAGTAATAATTACCTCTAAAACAATAACTGTTTTCCAATAGATTAACATTAGGAAAACAATATATTGTTAAAATAATACAATACACCATTTAACAATAACTGTTTTCCATAAATTGGTATTAGGAAAACAATATATACTAAAAAAACAATGATAATTCTATGAAAGGCCTATTTGGCGGCAAGAAGAAAAAAGGCGACGTGCCTCTAGAGGAAGTGCAGAAGATGGCTGCACAGGGCATGAGTGACAAGGACATCATAAAAAAGCTCAAAGGCCAGGGCTATTCCTATGATTCTATAGAGAGAGCCATGCTCCAGGCAGTTAAGGACGGTGTCGAAGAGCCGCAGCCACAAGAGGCAGAAATACCTTCATTCCCAGAGGCCATGCCGCAGCACCGAAAGGGTGAAGCAGAGCCGCTCTTTCCCGAGTTCGAGCCGCAGGAAGTGGCTGAGATGGAGACGGTCAATCCGGAAATTATTGTTGAAGAGCTTGTAGAAGGGATTGTTGAAGAAAAGTGGAACAAGTTTGCACCACGGCTCGAAAGGCTTGAGGGCGAGATGAACGTGCTCAGAGCCGAGATCAGACAGGCGCCAAAGCAGGCGCAGGGCGGCGGCACAAAAGAGCTGGAAACAAAGGTGGCAGAGCTTGCCGAGCAGTTTGACGAGCTTGAAGCGCGCATCGGCGGCCTCGAGAAAGCATTCAAGCAGTTTCTGCCATCGCTGACGCGCAATATTGAAGCATTGTCAAAGATGATCCATGAGATGAAAGAAAAGCACGGCGTGCCGGAAGAGCGGCTTCTGAGCTGATTTATTCTTGTAATTAAAATATAGTTATTATGATACGAAAAGAAGTTATGAAACTCGCAGAAAAGAGCATAAAAGAGAACAAAGAGCTACTTATCAGACTCTCGAAGAAATAATTCTTATAAATAACCTTTAAATACTATGAAATCACTATAAAAATAGTGAAAAATTATGAAAAGTACAAAACTGACATTAGAGTTCAAGCACATGGAGGCAAAAATGCTGGAGGACCTCGTAGGAGAGGGGCTTTTCGCAACAAAATCAGAGGCAGTCAGATCAGCTCTTGTAAAGCTTGGAATGGATCTTGGATATTTCAACAGAGAAAGTATGTGGAAAGAAATATCATCGCGCAAAAGAAGGAAAGTCACGCCAAAGAAGCTAATGAAAGATCTGGAGAAAATTAGGGCTGAAACCAAATGAAGTCAAGAGTGTTTCTTGATACAAACGTTTTCATATTTGCCTTTGAATTCACAGATTCTAATTCTAGAAAGATTATTGATCTGTTAAACGAAGGAAAAATAGAGGCTGTAATTTCGCAGCGTGTCTTTAAGGAAATTGTAAATTATTTTAGAAAATACTATAGCAAAGAGCTATCTGATAAATTCAGAAGATATATTCTGCAATCATGCATACTTATTCTCGAATATGATATTAAAGATTATATGGAAAAATTGAGAGGCGAAATAAAAGAAAAAGACTTGGAGCAGATTTCTGTAGTCAGAAAATTTGGCTTAAAGCATCTGGTTTCACTTGACAGGCATTTCGAGAAATTCGAAGAATATATTATGCCTAGAGAATTTATAAAGAGCCTTGGAATTAAAGAAAGTGCTTCAGAATATTAGTAATCTCGAGTTCATACATTATCTAGAACTAAAAATGAAAAAAATGCCAAAAAATGAGCTAAAGAAAATGATAAAGCAGTCCTTCAAGGACTACGACGATTTGTTTAGACGTCTTGCTAAAAAATAGTTAGTTCTACTTCCCTGCTATGAAATATACAGCAATGCCCATTATGACGACTATGAACAGCATCGCTATTACATCGTTGCTCAAAAACACGGTGCCGCCAGCGAGCGTGAAAACAATGATCAAGCTGATGCCACCGATCAAAGCGACAAGCGCCTTGCTTTCCATGAGCTTGCTCATGTCGCCGCCTGACATTGTGACGAAGAGCACGATGACGAGTATGGCTGCCAGCACCATGGATGCGGCGCCGAACAAGCCGACGAAGAACTGTCCGAACGCAGGGCCGCCAAAACCGACGACAAAAAAAGCCACTGTCAGCGATATGACACCCATTATTCGTTTATCCTCACCGAACACTTTGCTCTTCATCAGGGCTCCAAATGTTATTGCAAACATCAATACCCAAGGAAGCAAGAAGCCGAATATGCCCAGCTGATTCAGGTTCATGACAAGTATCTCAAACGGGTTCGCCATATATGCACCTTAGAATATTAAGCTGCTGATGTTTATATTTCTGAAGAAATAACTATATACGGTTAATATGGAAAGGAAATATGAATATGTAGTTCATGTTGATGGTAAAGAAGTCTGGCGCGGCAAAGACCTGAAGGACAGGTTTTGGGAGTTTAAAAAGAAAAATCTAGGTAAAAAGGTTTCTGTAGCTTGGGAGTCCAACGACGATATTTTTATCTGAGAACTAGGGAGGTCTCTGTCCAGCCGGTGCACCTGCTGGTTGTCCGCCTTCACCTTTCATTAGATACCATACAACAGCGAGCAGAATGACGCCCCAGAATATCAGCGTTGCTGTCTGGTTATCGATGCTTATGCCAACTATTGTGTCGCTTGACGATAAGAACAGAAAGATGCCAAGCAAGACAAGAAATCCTATCACTGCATAACTGCTTGTTTGTACAGGGCCTGAATGAACCATTGCAACAAATATTATAACCACTAAAATGCCTGCAAGGAATATGGCTGCACCGCCGAACAAAGACGTGAAGAACGCAGCAAGCTGCGGCCCGCCTACGGCAGAGACAAAGAACGCAGCCACAAGCGATAGCGCTGCGGCAATCTTCTTCGTATCATTACCAAATATGTTTGCCTTGACGATCAGGCCATAAACAATGGCAAAAGTGAATATCCACGGAAGCAGGAATCCGTAGAAATCAGGGCCCAG
>CAZZNM010000025.1:0-9031 GCA_964655805.1 uncultured archaeon | reverse complement strand
CATTGCTGCGGCTTGCAGAAGCATCAGCTAAAATCCGGCTTGACACCAAAGTCCGGACAGAGGATGCAGAGCGCGCTATAAATCTCATGAAATACTCGCTCATACAGCTTGGCTATGACTACGAGACTGAGCGCTTTGACATCGACAGAATGGAAAGCGGCATTACTGCTGTCAGGCGAAGAAAAATCACAGTAGTGATGGACATAATAACAGAATTGCAGAAGCTCGGCAAAGAGATAGCCATAGATGACATAAAAGCTGAAGCAGAGACACGTGGCATTGAAGACATTGATGACACCATCGAGCGCTTCAAGCGCGAAGGCACTATATTCGAACCACGTGCAGGATACGTCAGAAAATTGTAATTAATATCTTCAATTATAAATATGGTCTAGACTTAAATGGCATGAAATACCGAAGGTATTTCTAGCTGTTTTGAAATAAAAAGGGTAGGTATATGGAGATCAAAAGACTGACTGCAGCTAAAACAAAAATCGCTGACATAACCAGCGGCAAGTATACTGTGCTTCCTGGCTTTGAGAGCAATTATGTGCTCACAAAGAGCGGCATGCAGCTTTCGCGCGTGCGCCTGCTTGCGACGATAGTCGACAAATTCCTCTCTGAGAGCGGGCGCTTTGCAGCGATAACCTTGGATGACGGTACGGACACCATACGCGCAAAAGCGTTTAACGCTGTCGCTGTTTTCGACCCCCTTTCAGCAGGCGACATCGTCGATTTTGTTGGCAAGGTCCGTGAATATCAAGGAGAGATATACCTTGTGCCTGAAATAATACGGAAGATCGATGACCCAAATTTCGAGCTTCTGCGCGAGCTTGAGATACGAAAGGCGCAAAGCGACTGGAACAGGAAGCGCGATACAGTCTTCAGCTACCAGAAACAGGTGTCAGACATTGCCGAACTGAAGAAAATGCTCAAGGAGCGCTTCAGTATAGCGCCAAAAGACGTCGAGACGATATTACAGACAGAACAGGAGGAGGAGCCTGAGCGCGTAGAAGCCAAGGACAGCGTCCTGCGCTTGATTGTGGAGCTGGACAATGGCAGTGGCTGCGATTATTCCGAGCTTATAGCGAAGAGTGGCATCGAGGAAGCTGCGCTGGATACGATAATCAACGAGCTTCTCGAAGAAGGCGTGTGCTTCGAGCCGCGACCTGGGAAGATAAAAAAACTATGAAGCTCTAAAAACGCTTATATACTTTATGCGAGTATTTTTGCTTATGTCGAAAGTCGAAACTGTCAAGGGCGTATTGAAGACGTTCTTGGCAATAACAATGGAAGACTGGGACGAGATGGACCACAAACTACTGCGCATCGCAGCAGGTGCCGTCGGATTTGCAGTCATGGCATTTTTCTGGTACTTCGTGTTCAGGAATGTTGGCCCGTTTTAAGAATATTTAGTTGTAATCCCAGTTCTAACATCGCCCAACTCCAAATAACCGCCTCAAAGCTTTGAATAAGATCACCTTTTTCTAGAAAATGTTGAGAATCAGAAATGTATGCGTCCATATTCCTCAAATAACCTTCTTGACTGGTATCATTCAACATTACTAATTTCCTTTTTTCTTTTATCTTATTCAGCCACTTCTCCGTCTCTTCGCGCAACTGTTGCTCGATCATATGAAACTCCTTATTCTATTAGCGATATCATCCATTTCTGTAAGCGTAAGTTCGATATGATGAGTTACTTTGCCTTCTGGATATTCAAACATTGGAATTAGATGCGCATGAAGGTGTGGCATATTTTTCTTTACCACGTCACCATGAGTTATCTGGATGTTAAGCGAATCAGCACCAGTGGCTCTTGTAATTCCGTCTGCTATCGTTTCCGTCAAAAGAAGAAGACCTTTTGCATCAAGAACTTCTGAAAAAGATTCTATATGATTCTTCGGTATCAATATTGAATGACCTTTTGATATGGGGCGCTTAGACAAAAAGGCAACATAATCACTGTCGTTGTAAATGATATGTTGCTTTCTTATTGTATTTTCATAATCACAGAAACTGCAATTCACTTCCATAATTCAAGCGCCTCCTCTTCCTTGAAGTTTAGATTTCCAGGAATGATTATGACAGATGGCATATCGTTTATTCTAATTTTACCTGCTTCCCTATAAGCAATCTTTGAGTTCTCAGTTCCTAGATTGCTGCAGATAATTATTTTTTCATCTTTTTTTATTACATTATTTTTTACCAATAACTCTATACCCTCTTCTCTAGACATATCAATGTCAAGAAGCACCAATGAATGCAGGCCAGATTTCCTGTTCTCGCGGATCATGTCATAAGGCGACGAGACCCTCTCGCGGGTGAGCGTTGTCGTCCTGCCGAACTTGTATAAATGCAATCCGCTCTTTGCCACGGCCGTATAAATGGAAGGCGCATGGATTATTTCGCACTCTACATCTGCGTTCTTTGCGTCCAGAAGCAGTTGGAAGTGCGTCGTTGCTGTTAGCGGGTCTCCTGGCACAAGTAGAGCAACGTCTTTTTTCTTTGCCTCATTAACAAGAAAGTCGCTTTCTACTTCTTCGCGGTTTAGCTGACTTATTTTTTTGTTAATTAAATTTTCAATATTAGCGATATTTCCGTTCCATTTTGCTGTATAGAACTCGCAATAAATATCAGGACATTTCTTCAATGCATCTATTGATTTTAATGAGATATCTTTCTCATCAAGCCCCAATCCTATAATGAAAAGCATGGCTATACATTCTGCGAAGGGTTTTTATTACTTATTTTTTCCTTCTTCTCCTGCAAGTGCTTTGCAATGTAGATTGGAATAAGCAGAAGCACTATAACACCAACACCTATTGCCAGCAACAGACTTATGGAATCGACTGAAGCCAAAATGCCTTTATCGATTGGCAGGCCTGGCTGGGATGCGCCTGCTATGAACGCCTTTCCGACTGTGAGCAGGACCCACAAACCAACTGCCAGAATAACCAGTGTTATTATCCAGTTCCTTATGTCTTTTGCTTCAGTCATGGCAATACCTACTCTAATATTGACTTTTCGTATTTCTTAGTTAATATATGCCTTATGCGCTTCGCGAGCACTTTGCCTATACCATCAACTTTCATGAGTTCGCTATCGCTTGCTGCAAATATGCGATCAGGCGTGCCAAAATGCTTGAGCAGTTTTTTCGCTGTCTTTGTACTTATTTGCGGAAGCCCTGCTATCAGGAATTCCTGCAGCTCGTTTGCCGAGCGCACGCGCTTCTTTGTGCGTACTGCGATTGAAGCTTTCTTGCCCAATTGCTCGCGCTTAGCCAGCGTCAACAGCATCTCCGCAGTTTCTAATTGGTTTCTTGTCCAGATTATCGGCATACTCTCTGCTATGCTCGCTATCGCACCTCTGATGGCATTAGGATGAATATTTCTATCATTATCAAAAATGTGATCGCCTTCAATTATCAGCATCGGCTTCTCATACTTCTTCATTCCATTTATCTGGCGAAAAAGCCGGCCGTCAACGATGCTCTGTAGGAAGTCTTCCGAAACCTTTCGCTCCACAACAATACGCTTGCTCACCACGTAATCGCCTATGTGCAGGCGCTTCGTGCGCAGCTTGCAGCGGCCCTGCAGAATTGCAGCAACCTTTGTAGTCATCTCGCCCGTGTCAGCAAAAATCACGACATCTTTCTCGTTCAGCACTCTTTGCATCATACTACCCTTTTTTCCTTTGTAAAAAAGTCTAGACCATTCTATACCAATCTTCCTTTCAAAAGTGTGTCAGCTTTTTTCAATATATCTTTTGCGTTCTTATATGTTAATCTTTCTAACGCATCGCCGAAGGCAAGCCATTCATAGCCAATGTGCTCAAAGCTAAGCTTCACTTTCTTTGTCTTTGATTCAGCGACAAAAAACACGACTTCTTTGCTTATTAATTTACTTTTCTGCCTGAAAAAGTATTTTATTGTTTCTCTAAATTCAGGAAGCATCCTTAAGTCAAGCCCTGCCTCCTCCTTGGCTTCCCGCTGCGCAGTGGTTTCCTCGCTCTCGCGGGGCTCTACATGGCCTTTTATGAAATCCCAATGGCCGGACCCATAATGCAGCAAAAGATATTCCCTGTGTTTGCTTGAGCCGTGAAACACAATCGCGCCGCAGGATTTTTCACGCATCAGAATCACGCCCGGAATTCCGTCACGCTTCTCTGGCCTTTCTGCATCTTGTAAAGGATATCCTTCATCCTTTTCTCTTTTTGAAAGCCAGACCAGTGATATGCCTCATCCCTCGTGTCCTTTGTCATGAGAATGATTATCTTGCCAGCTTTCGTGCGCGCTGTCCTGCCCATGCGCTGCACGCGGCGCACTGCGCTTGGTACGGGCTCGTAGAATATTACTGTATCTGTCTCGGTGATGTCAAGCCCCTCCTCGCCAATCTGGCTTGCAATCAATACATTGTAAAAGCCCATCTTGAACTCGTTTAGAATCTGTATCTGCTCCTTCTGGCTGAGGCCCTTCCCTTTTTTCTTCGTCTGGCCAATGAACTCGATGGGCGCGGCATTCTTTACTACCTTCAGCTCATCGTTTATTTTTGCTATCGTGTCTCTGTACTGTGCGAAGACAATGATGCTTGAAAATTTATTCTTCGCCAGCTCTCCGGTTATTATTTCTTTTAGCTTCTCGATTTTCGGATGCTCCTGGCCTTCATTGAGCAGCTCGCTAGTGAGGCGCATCGCGTTCTTGAAATTTTCGTCATTGAGCAGACGCGCTACTGATTTCTTTGCTCTCTGCTCGACTAAGCTGTCAAAATATATTTTCAGTGAATGCAGGCACTGCGTTTCCAGCAGCGTCAGCGCGTGGTCTGCCTTGAGCACTTCGGCAAGCATGGACATCACAGCCCAGCTGAAGCCACTTTTCTTTTTCGCCAGCTCCTCTTGGAGACGTAATAACTGGCTTTTGCTCACGTTTGGGTAGTGTATTATTTTCCATTTCAGAAGCTTGGTAATTCTTTGATTTTTGCAATTTTCCAGATATTCTTTTATCGATTGCAGTGGTTTTGTTAGCTCGACTTCGAGCCAGAGCTGGTTCATTTCCTGTACATATGGTGCCACGTCCTCGTCTGCGCGGTCGCGTATTTCTATTTTGTCGATGTAGAGCCGCTTTTTTATTTCGTCTATCTTCTGGCGCTGGCTGCCTGGCGACGCTGTCAATGCGAGCATGAGCCCGTTGTGATAAGAGTATACCTTCGCTATGTAAGGGTATGCATAATTGCCCACTGCGCGGTGCGCTTCATCGAAAATTAGCAGCGAGAACTGTGACAAATCTATTTTACCGACTTTCAGATCATTGCGAATTGTCTGCGGTGTTGAAAATATAACCTGAGCATTATTATATAATTTTACTCTATCTTCTGGGTCATCATGGCCAGTGACTGCTGCAAATTCTATGCCCAGCTTGAAGAACCGCTCAAAGTTCTTTTTGTGCTGGTTGACCAGGGGCCGCGTTGGTGCCATGAAGAGTATCTTCCCTTCCGGCTTTCTTCTTAGCGTCTCTGCAGCGACAAGTGCTGCCACAGAAGTCTTGCCTAATCCCGTTGGAAGCACCACGAGCGTATTGCCACTCAATGCCGTGTTTACTATCTGCTCTTGGTAATCACGCTTCTCTATCACGTTCTCGTTGAGCCACGAGTGCGAGACGTAGTGCATAACTGAATAAAGCAATGACAGCTTAAGAGATTAACTATAGAGAAAAGTTCAATTTAAGAAGATTCAAAAATTTCTATTAGTGAACAATTATGGAAAAAATAGCATATTTGCTAGACATTATAGGAGAAGCTTGTGATATAAGTGGAGATATAAGAGATGCATTTCTCCGAGTCCAGTCAGATGTGAATTATCTAGGGTTAAAAGATTTGGGGATGGATGCGAATGAATGGACAGAGTCTTATAGAAGTGTTTTTGGCGTTTACCCATTACAGGAGATTTTTCAGAAGAATGTAGATGAAGCTATTCGTAGAGCGGAAGGATTCATTCAATTTGGAAACCTTGTTAGATCTGTCCGACCAGACACTTATGAAAGCTTTCTTCAAGATGCAAATGAACTGCTAAGAAGATTAGGACAATATAGGAATTCTATTCCTGCTTATTTTCCCTCTTCTTAATTCTTCACTGCTAAAAACTTATTAAGCTCAACAAAATAATTATCAGTATGCTCCAAGAAGTTCTGAAAAGAATAAAACCTTCGGATGAGGAAGAGAAAGAAATTAAGTCGTTTCTCAGAAGATTGCTTCAAGTCTCTGAGACAATCAGCGGCTACGAGTGCGTTGTCTGCGGCTCGATTGGCAAGCTTACTTGGCTTCGCGGCGACCACGATATAGATTTATTCATCATGTTTGACGATGTGCCCCGCAAGGAATTGGAGGAAAAAGGATTGGCGTTCGGCAAGCGCATCATCACAGAGATGGGCGGCAAGTATGTGATAAAATATGCCGAGCATCCTTACGTGCACGGCATTATTGGAAAATACACTGTTGACGTTGTGCCATGCTATAGAATAAGCAGAGGGCAGGCGATAAAAAGCGCAGTTGACCGCTCGCCCCTGCACCTTGTATATATTGTCGAGCACATCAGCGAAGCCCAGCGTGATGAAGCTCGGCTCCTTAAACAGTTCTGCAAAGGCATCAGCGTCTACGGCAGCGATACCCGTCACCGCGGGTTTTCTGGCTACATATGCGAGCTGCTTATTTTGCAATACAAAGATTTTCATGGTGTGCTCAAGAGCGCAAAGAATTGGGAACTTCCGAAGGCCATAAGCTTGGAAGATGTTATAGTTGACGCAAAGAAGCATTTTCCAGATCAGGCATTAATTGTAATAGATCCTGTTGACAGCAAGCGCAATGCCGCGGCTAACGCGAGCGCCGAGAACCTTGTTAAGTTTATCCTAAGCGCAAAAAGATTCCTTGACAAGCCAGACAAAAGCTTCTTTTTCAAAGAATCAAGGCCGTTATCAGCAAACGAATTGAAAATGCTTGCAGAGCGAAAGACAAAGTTCCTTGTGGTTTCATTTAAGCGACCTGATGTTATTGATGACGTGCTTTATCCGCAATTAAGAAGGTCATTAAGCAGACTGCGTGCAGTCCTTGAGGAAAATGATTTTTCTGTCGTACGCAGCTATGAATTTTCCAATGGTGAATCTATATTGCTTTTTGAACTGGCGTCGTGGCACATGCCGGACATAAAAAAGATGATAGGCCCGCCCATATTTTCAAAGAAGCACTCAAACGAGTTCCTGTCAAAATACAAGAATGCATATTTAGAAGAGAATACGTGGGTAGCTGAAAAGAAAAGGGAATTCTTAACGCCAGATATGTTGCTAAAAAACTTTCTGAAAAAGGATGTTGCAAGGCTGCGCGATAGCGGCATTCCCGAGAACATAGCTGTTGCCATCCGGAGCGCAAAAATCCTCGAAGGCAACGAATTCCTGAAGCTTGTCAAGAAGAACAAAGAGCTTTCTGCTTTTCTAAGAGAGAAGTATTTTACCAATCTGAATTTATACTGACCTGTGTATCTTTGCAAAGCTTGGCGTGAGCAATACCCAGTCGTTGCCTAGGCCGCCTATCTCGCCGTTCATGTTGGCGCTTATCTTCTTTATCTTCTCCATTGCCCGCTTGTATTCTGTGTCATCTTTATCGCGGAGGTGCTTTATCTTGACAAGTATGATATTGCCTTCGCGCAATTTATTAAGAATCCTCTCCGAGTCCGCGAAACTCTCGAGCCGCTCGACCTGGATGACTACTTTGTCGTCCTTCTTCTCGCTTTCAACGTCGAGCTCCAGATATTCGCTTTCATCTGTCTTGCCAAGCAGTCGCCTTATCATATGAATCAAGAATACTAAGCAACAACCACTATATATACATTTCTCTGCTGTCAAAATCAGCGCTTGTCAAGTATTTCAAGCATGGAAACAATGTTCCATATCTGCGTCCTTGTGTAAATGGGTATGTTAGGGTCGTTAGAAAGCTCATCCAGAATAGAAACAGCGCTGTTTACCTTTATAGCTATGTCAGCGTCGCTGTTCAGGTGCTGCCTCGCCTCCATGATAGAGTTGCGAATATTCTTCGGCACGCTCCTGTCATCATTAATTTCATCCAAAAGTCGATTTATTGTTTCCATGTCCATATACCCCTCCTCCATGTAAGTCTTTGTTGTCGGAGTCGTATCCCATTCTACAATTATTTTTTCCAATTTATCCGCCCTCTCCGCCCCGTGGCATGAGCTCCTGGAATTTTTCCTGATTCTCCTTCAGCTTATCCTTTAGCCGTTTTTCTTGTTTCTCTAATGTTTTTATCTTTAATTCTATTTCCTCGCGCGTATCCTCAAGCTCCTTGCTTATTGTTTCCTTTTCAGTTTTCACAAGTATGGGCCCTACTGACCTGAATACCTCCTGGTTCTCTGGTTTTTTCAGCTCTTCTAATGCCCTTTCTATTTCCCTGTCCTGTATCATCAAAGACTGCTTCTGAAGCATGATAGACTGCAGCTGCTGGTTCTGTATTTCTATATGTCCAATAATATCTTCCAGCTCTCCCATTAAAGACACCTAGATCATTTTATATTATCGCGCGAGAACGCGCTTCCTGAAAATCGGCCTTATTTTGGATATGATCCTAAAGCCGCAAAAAGGGCATCTAACCCTGGATTCGACATCAAAATCTTTCTTACATTTTATGCAAATATAATTTTCCATAATATCAACTTTATCTTGATTCATCTGCTTTTAAACTCATACGTGCCTGATGCAAAGCGCGAGTGGCATTTTCTGCATTCGAAGATGGCAGCAGAAATGCGCCTTACAGCAGCACGCGAGCACGAAGGGCATTTGTAGCGCGCCCGACTCTTCTGCTTTGCTGCAGCTACTGCCTCTCGTATTTTCTTACCATATGTAGGCATAACATCACTACCCTTTTTACGAAGTAAAATATTGTTTTAGTAATATTTTACATCTAAAACAATAATTGTTTTCGATATATCATATTTACGAAAACAAATAAGTCTAGACCATTCTATATTGAGATCA
>CAZZNM010000024.1:0-9187 GCA_964655805.1 uncultured archaeon | reverse complement strand
TATGCCAGGATGACAGAGCGGCCATGTGCCCGCCTGCAGAAGGCCTTTCTTTTCAAAAAGAAAGCCCTTGGGGAAAGAAAACATATAATATCTTTCCCATAGGAGGAATCAGGAGTTCCCTAGAACTGAAGGAACCTTAGGTTCCTGCGGGTAGGTAGCGGGTTAGCGGGGTTCAACTCCCTGTCCTGGCTTCTTCAAATCTTACTAGACCACAGGCTGCTGCTGGGTAACGCAGTGAATGCCCCCATAGCCGTAAACCAACGCCTCGGATGGAATGCTTACAATTTCTCTGTCTGGGAAAAATTCTCTGATCATGGACGCCGCCTTTTCGTCGTTTTTATCATTAAACATCGGCACGAGGACCACTGCATTGCCAATATAGAAGTTGGCATAGCTTGCAGGCAACCTTCTTTCAGGAATTTCAATCTTCCTCGGCATAGGAAGTTCTAATATTTCAAGCTTATTGCCATCTTGGTCTTTAGCATTTTTCAATAACTCGAGATTGGCTTTCAGTATGCCATAGTTATCATCATTCTTATTTTCTTCCACAGCACAAACGACTGTGTTCTTGTTGACAAATCTTGCAATGTCGTCTACATGCCCATCTGTGTCGTCGCCTTCTATACCTTCTTTTAACCAGATTATGTTGGTAAAGCCAAGATAATCTCTCAAAAAATTTTCTATTTGCTCCCTGCTAAGTTGTGGATTTCTGTTCTCATTCAATAGACATTGTTCGGTTGTAAGGCACGTGCCCAAGCCGTTGGTGTCTATAGAACCGCCTTCTAAAATTACATTTGGTTCAAAGATTCTAGATCCGGTAAATTTTGCAACCTCCATCCCGCTCTTATTGTCCGGCTTTAAATCATCCCATTTCTCTCCCCAGGCATTGAAAACCCATTTGATTACAGCAATACCCTTATTGCTTTTGACAAAAATTGGGCCATAATCCCTCATCCAGACATCAGCAGTTTCCATACGATGAAAGAAAACGTTTTTGCTGCTACTGAGCATGGACAAAACTCTTTTTTCCATTCTCTCGTCATCGACAAGCACATTCACCTTTTCACCTTTGGCCAGAGCTTCAATCATCTTTACATAGCTGTCTTCGACATGCTCGATAATTCCTTCAGGAAACGTGTCTGGATGCTTAGGCCATGCCAGCCATGTGGCTTCATGCTTTTCCCATTCTGCGGGCATCCTGTAACCAAGGGCAAAAGGAACAGACATAAACTCACTTGTCCACTATCTTCTTGTAAGTGTCAGGCCTCCGATTGTGGAAAAATCTCCAGCCTTCCCTGACTTCTTTTCCCAGTTCAAGATTGCATTTTACGACAATAACTTTTTCCTTATCATCGCCTCTGGCCAGAATTTTCCCAAACTGGTCTGCGACAAAGGAGCCTCCCCAAAAATTCATCTTACCCTCTTTTCCAACACGATTAACCGCAGAAACTATGACACCATTGGCTATAGCATGGCTGCGTTGGACAGTTTCCCACGCTTCCTGCCAGTTGCCTTCTTTCTGCTCAACGCCGTCAACAATGCCTATTGCTGTAGGATAGAATATAATGTCAGCGCCCATCAGCGAATTTACCCTTGCAACTTCGGGATACCACTGGTCATAGCATATCAGTGTCCCTATTTTGGCAATACGCGCATCAATCACCTGATATCCCAGATTCCCTTTCTCGAAATAGTTCTGCTCGTAGAAATTAGGGTCTTGTGGTATGTGCATTTTTCTGTATTTGCCGATTATTTTTCCTTCTCGATCAAACACGACAGTGGAATTGAACAACTTGTTTTCAGAGATTTCGCATATAGAACCTCCAACTAAAATAACTCTGTGTTCTCTGGCTGCTTTAGCCAACGCTTCAGTTGTCGTCCCCGGTATGGATTCTGCAACACGCTTTGCATTAAACTTTTCTTTCTGGGGGAAATACAAAGTAGTAAAAAGTTCTGGCAGGCAGATTATTTGTGCACCTTTTTTGGCAGCATCGCTAATCATTTTCAGTGCCTTGTATAAATTTTCCTGCTTGCCATCTGTCATGCTCATTTGTACGAGACCTAGAGTGATCTCATTTTTACTTTTCATAGTATAAAATAATTAGTATCAAACTACTAAAAATTACTTTTTCAATCAATTTCTGTGCTGCGAAAAATTTCTGAGAGAAGAAAAAAAACACAAAAAAACAAGGTTATTTATATTTTGTGTTCGCTTAGTTATTGCAATGGCAGGAAAAAATTATTTTGAAAAAAAAGTGAAATCAATTGAAGTGAAAGATCCCAAGACAATATCCCAGCTGCTTTCTGAGATGGCAGGCACTGGCTTCCAGGGCAAGAAATTAGGCGAGATTGTCGATGTATGGGAACAGATGGCAAAGGACAAGGACGTGACTATTGTATTCGGCTATGCGGGCTCTCTCAGCACGACAGGACAGTGGAAGATTATAAACTGGCTTATTGAAAACCGCTTCATTGACGTGCTCGTTTCTACAGGCGCGAATATATCAGAAGACATAGTCGAGGCAATGGGGCATGAATACTGGCAGGGCGACTATAAGGCAAATGACGAAGAGCTGCTTACTGCGAACGTCAACAGGTACTATGATGTCTACGGCAAAGAGACAGATTACATGGACATGACCGAGATGATAGCTGATTTTTACGTCTCCCAGCTAAAGCAGAATCAGCCTTACTCATCAAGGGAGATTCTGTACTTATTTGGCAAGTGGCTGCAGAAAAAAGGGATAAGCAGCATTGTTGCGACAGCTGCCAAGCACAAGGTCCCTGTATTCTGCCCGGCAATCGTTGACAGCCCTTACGGAGACGGCGGCCTTATCGCCAAGAGCAAGGGCTTCAATCTTGTCATTGACAACATGAAAGATTATATTGAATTTATGAGCCTTGGAGAAAAAATCAAGGAGACCGGCGTCATTTACATCGGCGGCGGCGTTCCAAAGGACTTCATCCAGCTTTTGGCTGTTACGGCAAATCTTCTTTATCCTGGAAGGGAGATACCTGGAAGAAAGTCCAAGACAGTCAGGACCAAGGACACACTAGGGAAAGAGCTTATCGAAACATATTATCCGCACAAGTATGCATTGCAAATAACTACAGACAGCCCGCAGTGGGGCGGGCTTTCAGGCTGCACGTTCGAGGAGGCAACAAGCTGGGGAAAAGAGCAGATAGGCGCACCAAAGGTCCAGTGCTACTGCGACGCAACAATTGCGCTGCCTCTGGTCACGCATGCCTTGAACGAGCGCATCAAGAAAAGGCCTGCACCACCCGACTTCTCATGGTTCTTCAAGGGCTTGTAAGGTATAAGAACAGGGAAAAACAAATATAATTATTAATATGGTCTAGGAGGTGTGAAAAGATGGCAGCGCGAAGAAGAGCAAGAAGAAGAGCAAAGGCAGAATAGATGTAATTGATTATTTCCATTGTGAAGATGCTAGAAATTGTTATTTGTAGTAATGCACAGCCAATTAAGCAAACAGTTCTCTGTATTCAGGGACAGAATTCCCGTCCTGTGTGAACCTGATCATGCCTTCCAATGTCTTTGGATGGTCCAGCCGTCTTTCTGTAAATCTATACGTAGACGTATTTGCAGGATCACTCTCGTCTTTGCGATTTCTTGGCACGCTCGCTATTTTATTTTTCCACATGTACTCTATTATGGCAAAAGGAAGCGTGGCCATATCAGCGCCTGTCAAACAGGCCACCTCTTCTAGCTGCTGGTAATTTCTGATACTTGCTGCAAGGACCTGAGCATCGCGCAAGTTATGTTCGTCCAAAAGCATTCTTGTCAGCCGCGCAAGGTCAACACCGCTTACAATACCATTGTAATTAAATCTGCGACCATCATGCTCCATTCCATCCGGAGGGAAGTGATATTCCCTGTTGAAATCTATACGCATTTGCTCGCGAAGATAGTCGTCAAACCTTCCTATGAAAGGGCTGACAACCTTGGCTCCGGCTTCTGCAGCTTCCAGGGCCTGCTCGGGCGTGTGGATGAGCGTGCAGTTTACTGCGATACCGCGGCTGCTCAGCCGTTCTATTGCGCGCAACCCGTCTCTACTCTCTGGATTGTCGCGGTCCATGCTCGGATTAACTGGAATCTTTATCCAGACAGTGCCATAAGGCGAAAGTTTTTCATACATTCGCAATCCCTGCTCAACCATCTCCTGCTCTGTTGTGCCAATGACCTCAAAGCTCACTGGACAAGGTGCATTAGTATGCGCAGCCCTGCTGTTCAGCAAAACACTTCTGCCGTACTCAAACATATCAAAATTCTTTCCCTCAGCTTTTAGCTTAGAGCTATAGCTGGCAACATGCGTAGGATTAAGTGTTGTGCCAAAGGCAATGCCATAAGAATGGGCATTCACTATCTGGCCGAGGTCGCCAGAATCTATGATGATATGCAGATTTTTTAACTCCATATGTTATTTGTATTATAAAAACTTAAAAAATCATTATTCATTCATGGTGAACGAAGGCATCATCTTTGGCGTTGTCGCCATGGTTGGCTGGGGCGTGGCTGATTTTTTTGCAAAAAAGCTCATTGACCAGGCAGGCGGCTACAAGACATTGCTATGGGTACAGATACTCGGGATGGTGCCACTTGTTCTTTTTTATGCACTGTTTAGGCAGGCTGCGCCCCTGATGCTGCAGAATATTCTGATTTTCATGATAACGGGCTTTCTCGGCGCTGCTGCCTATCTTCTTTTTTACAATGCGCTTGGAAAGGGCCAGCTCTCTGTTATGAACCCTGTGCAATCTTCATGGGTCATTATAACAATTATTCTCAGCGTTCTTTTCCTTGGCGAGCAGCTGAGCATGCTGCAGGCAGCTTTAATCTTCACGATAGTTGCGGGCATTCTTCTTGTTTCATTCAGGTACATTGAGCTGGACATTCTGGACCTTCAGATTTTGCCAGGAATAAAAGAGAATCTTGTTTCAGTAGTGTTTTGGGGTGTCAACTGGGTAATACTCGGCTACATGATTTCACAATATAGCTGGTTTATTCCGATATTTATGCTGCGGCTTTTTAGCGTTATTTTCCTTTTTGCTTATGCGCCTTTATCCAAAAAATCAATAGAGATTCCAAGGAACATGACGATAATTCTTATAGCTGTGTTCGATGTCATAGCATTTTCTGCATGGGGCATTGGCGTGACGTCAGAGTTTGTCTCGGTTGTCTCGCCTGTTGCCGCGGCCTTTCCGCTTGTGGCGGTTCTGCTTGGCAGGGTTTTCCTCAAGGAAGAACTCGCAAAAAACCAGATAGCCGGCGTGCTGTTAATAATTTCAGGTATTGTGGCACTTGCTGCAATCTAGAAAAACAGCAGCACCATTAAAGCCAGTATCGCCATACTGCCCACATCGGCAATGGAAGTGCTTATTGGTATCAAAAAGTTATTTGGATCCTCATTTTTCTTGAATATGTAGAAGCCTAATGCTATTGAAATAAGCGATATAAATCCTACAAGCAAAAGCGTTGCAAAGACGGATATACCAACTACTTTCAGAAGGGTGGCATAGGTGAATGGATAGCCATAAAACGTGCCTAAAATCACTGATGCAATTCCTAAATAGATCGACGAAACAAAAGCTATCATAAACATCAGTGAAATCAGGTGATTCTTGCTTTTTGCGAATGAAATCCTTCCCGTATAGAGCAGTGTGGTGAATTTTGAAGATATGAGGGTTCCAAAGCTTCCTACTAGATTATTCAACGCAGGCATAAGTATAATGAGAGGGGCTATTGTAATTATCTTTTCCTCAATGCTCTGAAGTGCAATCCCGCCAAGCAGCGATAAAAGCGACGTAAATATAACAATCTTTATGCTCTCGCGAACTATAACGGATGTAACATGAGAATGCGGGCCGTATTCCTTCATGTAAAACAGCGTCCTGCGTGAAATATTGTGCTTTTTATGAATGTGATGAATTATAGGATGCTGGTATTTCCTCGGCAGTTTTGCTAATTTTCTTTGTATATGCTTTGCAATCTTTGTCATAGCAACACCACAACAATGTACAGTGATAACACGCTGATGATGTCACCAGCTGTAGTTGTATATGGCCCCATTATGTTATTTGGGTCATGACCATGCCGGAAAAACCAGAATGTGGCGAATATCGTGAGCGGTATCTGTATTGCATTTGAAAGCATTGCAGCTACTATTGCGATATAGATTATTTTTGTGCTTGCAATACCAAAAATATAGAATCCCGCCGCATACGCCACAATGCCTAAGATAATGCTTGTTACAAGAACAAGAACGACCGATGCTATTACGTTCCCTTTGAGCACTTTGGTATTTTTAATTTTCGGTTTCAGCGCACCAAGAAAAAGACCAGAACTGAGGCGTGATGCCAACGAGCCAGATATGCTCCCCCTCATCTCAAGAAAACCTGGAAGAAGTATGAATAAACCGGGCACGAGATAAAGTTTGTCAACCATGGCTGCAAGAATAATGCCAGCAACGACAGCACCAGATACAGAAACAAATTCAGCAGAAAATATTTCGTTTACTTCCTTGTGCATATCAGCTTTTGTGATTATCCATTTAAATTTGTGACTAATAATTATAATCAGTGATAAAAAATGGCAGAGAGTGTAAAGCAACTCTTAGAAGATGTGAAAAACATGTCAGAGCTTATGCTGGACCTCGGTTACTCTTCAGTCTTTTTCGAGAGCAAGGAGATAGCAAAAGAGGTTATGGTCTTATATAACGAGCTTGAGGACCTGGAAGAGAGGCTCTACTTACATCTGTTCGCAGCATCGCGCGGCAAGATACAGAAAAAATTCATCAGCGTCATCGATGTTGTTGAAAGTTCTAAATGGGTAGCCAATGCTGCGAAGAACATGAGCGAAACTGTGCTCGAGGGCAAGGCACTCCACCCGGTTATAAAGGAGGCACTGAAAGCGACGGATGAGAGCATTGTGCGGGCCGTGGTGACAAACAAATCCATACTCAAAGATAGGACCCTTGGCGACCTCAAGCTAAGAACAGAAATGGGCATACACGTCATTGCTATCCGCAGGGGCAATAAATGGATATTCAATCCAAAAAAACATACAGATATCCTTGAAAACGACATAATATTTTCAGTCGGTCCGACCTTTAGCTGTAAAAAACTTAACAAGCTTGCCAAGGGCGAGGTGAAGAAGATATGAGGTGTATGGATGCCTCAGAAAAAGACACGAGCAGGGGACAGAAGCGTTTCTGATTCATTAGCTGATTCTTTCAGGAAATTCCGGCATAATTTAAAGGAAAATTCAAAAACCATAGTCGAAAGCTTCACTGCGCTACTCATTAGTGTGATTACTGCAGTGTCAGCTGGCCTGCTTCTCGGGAAATACCAAGAAATATTGCTGCTTCTGCCCGGGCTTATAGTCCTCATACCAGCGACGCTTGGCATGCGCGGCAATCTTTTTGCAGCAATGGGCTCTCGGCTTGGCTCTGCATTGCACATAGGCACGTTAGACAGATTCAGCATGAAAAATACAATTGTGCGCGACAATGTGAAGGCAAACATAACCCTGACCATAGTGATGTCAGTAGTTCTCGGCGCAATGGCTGAATTGCTATCACATGCCCTAGGTATTAAGAGCATTGGCCTGTTTTCTTTTGTTCTCATTTCGTTTGTCGGCGGCGTGCTCGCAGGCCTGCTGCTGTTGGCTATAACATTCGGCACTGCAATAATCTCTTACAGGCGCGGCTGGGATTTGGACAACATACATGCACCATTGATAACAGCATTAGGCGACTTTGTAACTATACCATTCCTCCTCATCGCAGCATTGATTGTGCAAGATGTTCAGATACACTTTGGCTACATCTTCATCATTTCCATTGTTGTCATGGCCATTGCGATCCTGAACCTCTTCGTTGCGCTGGCTGCAAAGCCGGACAAGCAGGGATTTTCCTACAAGTTCATTGTCATACAGTCTTTGCCTGTGCTGGCGCTTGGAGGGCTCCTCGATTCTCTGGCAGGCGTAGTGATAGAAACAAACATCCATGCAATAGTTGCAATACCAATACTGCTTGTTATGCTTCCAGCATTTCTCGAAGAAGGCGGCAACATCGGTAACATACTTGCCTCAAGACTGAGCACGAAGCTCCACATGGGGACATTAGATGTGAACCTGCAGGTGAGCAAAGAAGTCAGAAGCGAGTTTTTGATCTCTTATTTCCTCGCATTCCTGATATTCCCGATAACAGCAGTAGTCGCTTATTATTTTGGCGCAGCACTAGGCATTGGCGGCATGAGCCTGCTCAGCATGGTCGTCATAATGATGGTCGCCGGCTACATCCTCACGACTATTGCCATAATTGCAACCTTCCTTATTTCCATGATATCGTTCAAGTATGGCTTAGATCCAGACAATGTCACGATACCGATGATAACCAGCTTAATCGATTTGCTTGGCGTCATCTCGCTCATTGTCGTGCTCGAGCTGTTTGGGGTTATTGCTGTGTAATTGTCATAAAAGCTTTCTCATATCAATATAACTATGGCCAGATTAACGAGATTTTTGTTGTATGCAATTATTATTTCAGTAATTGCAATAATACCACTAATAAGTTTGTACGGTGAATGGCTGTGGTTCTCCTCCGTAGGCTTTGGCAGCGTGTTTCTTACCATGCTTTACACGAAGCTCGGCTTGGGGATCACCCTTGGTGTAGTGTTTTTCGCGGTTCTCTACCTGAACATGCATTTCGTTAATAGATCCCTTCCAAAGAAGGGGAAGAAACTTCCCTGGCTGCCCGTCATTCTTGTGCTGTCATTCTTCATAGCCACAATCTTCAGTAACGGATGGGAAACTGCCTTGATGTTCCTGAATGGCACGGAATTCAGAACCACGGATCCGGTGTTTTCAAACGATGTCAAGTTCTACGTATTCGAGCTTCCTTTCTACAGTTTCATGCTTGCGTTTATCACGGTGCTCACGGTATTCGCCCTGCTTTCCATTTTCCTGGGGCACGTGCTCTACTCTGTCAGAAGGGAGAAACTTGAGACAGATGAGGAAGGACAGTTCATGCGCGCAGTGAAGGTCGACTGGTTCCCAAAAGGCAAGGGCCTGTCGCAATTATATTTCTGGTTCGGTCTACTGTTTCTTGCGTTTGTAGCGTGGTTCTTTCTTGCCAGATTTAATATATTATTCTCTGAAAGTGGAGCAGTC
>CAZZNM010000023.1:0-9530 GCA_964655805.1 uncultured archaeon | reverse complement strand
GTCATTTTATCACTTAAGTAAACTAAGTAACTCTACTTATTTAAATATACGTCACAACCCTCATTATCCATAAATTTACATGAATGTAAAGAATTAAATACTCTGGTCTGAAGTTATTTGTATGGAAAAATCAATGCTACTCGAAGTTATAGGAGACGCCGTAGAAAATCGCATCATAGATTTTCTTATAGAAGGCAGGGGACTCGACTACTCCAAGAAAGACATTGCCGATGGCTGCGGAATCTCGAGGCCTACGTTATACAAGGTACTCCCAAGGCTTGTAAAGAAGGGTGTAGTAAAGTCGACAAGAACTATTGGTCGTGTGCGGCTCTACTCATTAAATGCGGAGAATGAAAAGGTAAAGGCATTGCTGAAACTGGAAGAATTCCTTCTGAAAAAATCACTTGATGAAGTCAGTGACAAAGTCAAAATAAAGATTTAGCGTATTTTCGATGACATTTGTTACAAATTATAACAGTTATACATTCTCCACAATCTGCGTGCAGTTAGAGTAAGAGGAATAAGTCCTGCAGCTGTCGATGATGATGGGACTGATTGATGAACAGCGAGTGCTTCAGGTGCCTTATTGTCGTCTCGTAGCAGTACTGCGTATAGCTTTCATTAATATTGTCGCAGTAAGGAAATGCATACCTGCCGTCCCAGGAATTGTCAGCGACCGCGTAGACAAGCCCTGCGATGCAGAAGCGGTTGTCGCTATCGCTCAAGCTGGTGCATATGCTTACAGATCGCGGGTCCTTTCGCGCATCGTTGCTGGCATCACGGCCGATGCTCTGCATGCACGTGCCCCTGTGCTCGCCGGCATTCTTGCATTCCTCTGCCATCTGCTCGTAAGAAAGCCCCATCTCAAGCATCCTGCTTGTCTGCATCAGATAGCAGTCCTGGCGATATTTATCGTCTATCGCGTTGCACGGGAAGTGCGGGTCGTCGCTCACATATCTTTTGCTCTTGTTCACAGCAACAACATTTTCCATGAATGCGCCGCCATAGCAGGATCTCTGGTCCCATTCGGTGGCAAGCAAATCGCACAATTTTAATGATTCTGTTAGATTATAATCACTGAAAAAGACAACTGCATGGCCCAGGCCATGAAGGCACTGGAATCTGATATTGCCATAAAGCCCTTGCGCAAAGCTTTCGCAGACATCTGGCGTCTTTTCGCGGATCATCTGCGGCGTTATGTGCTCGTCTGTATTATCTCCAAGAAACACGCGCTCCATTACGCCGTGGAAGCACCCAGAATGGCATGTGTGGTCGCACTTCTGGAATGCCTCTCCAACATTGCTGGCGAGCTTGTATGTCATCCTGCCGATGGCATGGGTGATTGGGTGGCACTGAATTAATATTGCATTGTCTGTCTTGCCAAGCTCGTCTAGTTCAGCAAGCAGCTGTCTCTGGTTTTTTATTTGCAGCAATTGCTCTGCTTTCTGGTCCATGCAGTCTGAGTCGCCGCTGCAGTTGAATATATCATAGATGCCTATGGCTTCTGTGGGCATTTCTTTGAAATTTGAATAAAAACCTGTAATTGCAGCGGCTGCTATAATAATGAATATTAAAATCATTCTTCCTGTCTTCATCAAACAATCTAATTGGGCAAGGTTTTATAAAAATTAGTGTCAACAAATATCAGCAGCAGACCGAGCAGTCCAATAGCTGTTACGAATGATGAGATTGGCTAGAGTATCTTTACCAGCTCTATGATGCCTAGGACAACTGTTATTGATACAATTATACGCAAGGCCTGGCCGATTAAAAGGAACATGAATGTTTTTCTATCAAATCTTCTGTAAATCGACTTGTAAGCAATCGCTGCACCGACTTGGCCAAGCGCCAGTGCAATAGGTAGCGCAGGGAATATCAGGAACGCAGCTTTGTCATATTTCTTTACCTTATTTATAGTTTTTTTCGGAACAATTCTTGCCCATCTTTTTTCTATAAATCTATTCCAGAATCTGAACACAAAAAATATACTGACAAAAACGCAAATCATATTTATTATGAATATTTCAACAGCAGAAAGGCCAAGTAGAAAACCAGCAGCAACGCCAAACCTGCTGCCT
This sequence comes from uncultured archaeon, assembly GCA_964655805.1. Classification (GTDB taxonomy): domain Archaea; phylum Aenigmatarchaeota; class Aenigmatarchaeia; order GW2011-AR5; family GW2011-AR5; genus CAZZNM01. The sequence goes on along the minus strand of CAZZNM010000023.1, from coordinate 7,452 downwards.
ATGAGCATCAGGCCCAGCATAGTCAGAAAAAGCAATTCAGCTACCATGGCTCATCCTTGATTCCAATTTTATAAGCAAAGGCATTAGTGCCTATGTGAACGAATATTGTGATTATTGAAAGTTGAAGGAAATCTATTATAGGAAAATAAACATCTAACAAAATCACGATAATGTAGCTTGCCACAAAGAAATTCAGCTGGTCGACCACGAGCAGGGGCCGGCCATGCTGTATTCTTAATCTTCGCTTTAGGAAGCTGCCGACAATATCACCAAAGAAAACAGCAAACGGTAATAAAAGCGCAAACAATTCCTGATAAATAAGAAAGAAAATAATGCTCCATATAAGTGCTATCACAATGCCCGCAGCCGGCTTGTGATCGCCGATGATCAGCTGATTGTCGATGAATTTTTTGTTAAAATCAATTGGTGTTAGCAGAAAGTTTTTCAGTTTGCTTTTATTCATCTTCTTTATCATGCTCACGCCTGCGAGCAGCGAGCCGTTGGTGACATAAGTGATTATAATAAACCATGAATAATTCGACAAAAGCGATAATACCATAAGGTTCTTTTAACTATTGGGAGGGTAAATATATATGGATGAACATAAAAGGTGGGCTATTTTTTCTTTGATAATTATTGTAATCGCAATGCTTGCATTCGATCAAGGCAGCACAAAACCGAAGATCGCTATTATTATCATAGATGGCTTCAGCCCTGATTACTTCAGGTACACGCCTGAAATCGATGCACTAAAAGAAAACAGCAACAGCTACATAATAAGCACAGTCGAGCCGTCCATAACGCCTGCTGCGCACGCGTCAATTGTATCGTGCCAGCCGCCAAGCGTGCACAACATTACAGATTACCGGAAGTCTTTCAGCGAGAATCCGTTCCTCTTTAGGTGGGCAGAGAAAAATAATCTGCATACATGCTCTGTCTACGCAAAAAGCTATCTTGGGTTTTTCAGCGGTTCAGATGAATTTTACTATGCGCCTCTGGGATCTGACATGACGCTGATAGGAAGGGCAAAGGAGTATGCGGACAGGTGCGACATCATCATCGTCTCGCCGCCTGACACAGATTCCAGAGGGCACGCTTACGGCCCGGAATCAGAAAGGATGAAGAGCGAATTGGAGCAGATAGACACAAATATTGCAGAGCTTGTAAATTACCTGAAATCAAAAGATATAAAAACAATAATCACCAGCGACCATGGCATGTGCCCTGCTCCCGGAGGCGGCGGAATGCACAACATAAGCGAGAAATGCGCGCTGGAAGTGCCGCTGATAATTGACAAGGATTTAACCATACCGGATGCAATAGATAAAGAAAATATGAAGGTCACGGACATCCTGCCGATAATCTGCACTTACTACAATCTTGACTGCACAGATGAATGCCTATGATTAAGAAAGCATCGCCAGAGATCGTTCTTTTAATTATAGCCATTGGTTTATTCTTCGTTCTTCTTGCAGTACCGGGCTTCCAGAATCCGTCAGGCAAAGAAAAAACCGTAATAATCCTGATGGACGGCCTCAGGTGGGACCTTGTGCTTGACAACCTCGATGAGCTGCCGAATTTCAAATACCTCGTCGACAATGGCGTGTACGGCAAGCTCAAGCCCGTGTCCCCGACGTTCAGCGTGGCCAATCACCCAGCGTTCTTCTCAAGCAAGAAGAGCGACAAGCTGGACTGGTATTATGCGTTCATCTTCAATGCGTCTGGCGAGTGGGACTGCTCTAAAGCTTTCATGGGCGAACTGCCGCCAATAATTACCGATACTGATATGCTGAGTATATCCTCTTCTCAAGGGAAGCGTGTAACCAAGGTGATTACACCAAAAGGCGAGGGACTGGACAGAAATATAGCATATACTGCACTCAGAAATAACGATGTAATCTACATATACGATACTGGCCCGGACCTATTCGGCCATGAAACAAACCTGACAGACAAAAGTAATGCGCTTCCTTACATTAAATTATCTGATAACCTTCTTGGCATTGCTTTGGACGTGCTCAGAAGCCAGGGCATGCTTGAGAAAACAAACATAATCGTGTTCGGCGACCACGGCATGGCGGCAATAGACAAATTCCCAAAATGGAGGCTCATTCTTCAAGACCTGAAAAAGCTCGGCATAACCGAGGAAAACACGTGCTACTGGAACGATGCTGGCGTAAGCGTGAGGTTCTGGTTCAGGAACGGGAGCGTGCAGCAGCAGATAGAGCCGAGAATAAAAGATTACTTCATGAACAGCGTGGCAGACCGCGAATGCTTCTTCGTGCCGGATGCAGAATACCTGAGAAGCCATAATGTGCTGCATCCTGATTCGGTAAAGAAAAGGACCAGCCTCGGGGACCTGATCATCGGCTTGAACGTCGGGTGCAAGCTCATATACGAGGGCGCTATTCCTTCATTTCTTTCGGGCTTTGAAGACAAGCTCAAGGGCGTGGACAAGTTCGCCTCCATGCACGGCTATCTCGATAATGAGCACACAGAGGTGCTGGCCTTTGTCGGCATGATGGGTCCTGTATTCAAGAAGAATGTGCGCACAGAACTGGACATGGTGGATGTAGCGCCCACCCTCATGTGCGGCATTGGCTATAAAAATGAAGATTATTATAACTCCATTGATGGTAGAGCACGATGCGACGTCGTAAAAGAGTGCAGATGCTGAGAGAGGAATATGCGTATATAATCGCAATTCTCATAATACTATTTCTGCTTATCTATTCATGGTATGACAGGGAATTCTTCTATGTCATGACCCAGTTCCTCGTCGTCATCACCGTCCCCGCGTCTTCGTACGGCAAGCTGCTTGCATTTTTCGGCATCGCCATTATTGTTTTTGCCCTTCTTCTTGCTGTCAGCAGACTTCATATAAAACTGGGGCATTCTTTCAGGAAGTATGCAATTGCATTGTCTGTGGTCGCCATAATCGTTGTCGCAATGAACCTCCTGAACACCATGCTCTTTGTCAAATACGCAGACATGCTGCATGAAGACTATTTCAACAGGTTCTATGCACGCGGCGACTTCCTGAAGAAGGTGCAGATACAGTGGACATCGTTCGAGGGCGAGTCGACGCACTACTACACCATCGACGTTGCCGCGCACTCGCACCAGACAAAGTCAGCCATATTCGCTGCGATGAAGGCGCTGGGCCTCAACAAGGCAATAGCAGCTGACATAGGCGAAGGGCCGCACGCCTTCCAGACATCAGATGAAATAGCATTAATTTTCATACTCTCCGTTGCTGCAATAATCTCTCTTCTGTACCTCACAAAGAACTATATCGGCCTGCTTCTGTCGAAGAAAGGGAACGCAGTCCACAAGATAATTCTTGTATTCGCATACATCATAGTCATGTTCCAGTCGATCCATTCGCTGTACGACGGCGGCATTTTCGCCAACTTCTGGGTGGATTCTTTGATAGGGCTTGCGCTCATAACGCTCCTGCTGAAGCACTATGTGAGCGGCGACAATAAATGGCTTTACCTTTTCCTGATAATGCTGCTTGTTTCGCCCAACATCTATTCGTCTCTCCGCGGTTTCGGCGCAGGGCTTGGCATCAATGCATTTAACGTGAGCTTGTCGGTAAACATGCTCGGCAAGCTCTACTCATTGCTGGCGCTTGCGTACATCCTGGTATCGGCCGTTGGCTACAGGAAAAAGAGGGCGTGGCTCAAAACTTACTCTGCCTTCATAATCATAGCGGCTTTCATATTCTTGTCTACGCCGAACCCCTACTTCAAGAACTGGTCCATATACGATTCCATACTCGAGTCTCAGGGCAACCAGACATTTGCCGCAGGCAAGCTCATAGAAGTCACGACATTCGCGGGCCTGAAGGTTCCGGAAGAGGTTTCTTATGAAAAATTCACTGTTGGCGATCTGAACATATACTACCTCTCGCCGAACAGGAGCATCGACAAGGCGCAGCTGAAGAGCATCATCGGCAGCGCAGACGCGGCAGTGAGGCCGCTGAACTTCACTTTCGGTGGCTACAGCTACACATTCTACGCCCTCTTTGACAGACCTGTGAACAGGAGCTACGCCCAGTGGCAGCAGCCGGTCGACAGCATGCGGCTTGTCTACATCAACGCCACGCTCCGCGCCTACTCCCAGGCGCACGCAGCTTATATTGCCAAGCTGGACAACAGAAGGGCAGCGATAATATTTGTCCAGCAGATGCGCAGATAACCCAAGCTTTAATAATTAGCATCTTATAGAATATTTATGAAACATGAAAAGAAGCTGTTTGATGATCCTGAGTTGGATAGCCCGCACTGCATTCTGAAAGATAAGCAGTATTGTTAACTCAGATCAAGAAACCTTTTCAACATATCATCTATTTGTTTCATGACAGAATCTTCAAGCTCTCCTATCTTTTTCTTGAACCGCCTGATGTCTATAGCCCGTATCTGAAATACTAGCGCTATTGAAACTGCGCTTAATCCATTTGTTTTCGTAGGTTTTACCTCTTTTGTATAAGGAAACCTCAAAGCTTGTATATTGGACGTGAATGGTATTATTGCAGCAATAGGCGGTGTTTCAGCCATTACAATAACAGGTCTGGTTCCAGTTTGCTCATGCCCGTTAGTTATCGGAAATTCAACTAGCCATATCTCGCCTTTTTTCATAGGATTATCTCAAATTTCTCTAGAGCCTCGTCGCTTAGTTTGTCCCATGCGTTCATTTCATTTTTCAGCAAGAGCATTTTCTGGATAGAATCCATATACAGAAGTAATGCCCTATTAACAACTTCTTCTTTGTCCAGTCCCAAGTCTTTCGAAATCTCAGTCAACCTTTTATCCAGTTCCTTCGGTATTTCTATTTCCATACAAATCGCAGTAAATGATTGCATAAATCTATTTAAATAACTTTTATAAACCGGGGAGCGCAAATAAGCTTATGCCCGAAACGTCTTATGCGAAATACGTGGCAATTTCTGTTATAATAATAGCGATCTTTGCAGTGGTTTACTACAATCTTAGGCAGGAGAAGCTGGCGCCCGCAGAGGAAATCCACTCGCCATACAAGATCGCATTCTCCATGAAAGTCGGCGACAATGAAGATCTTTATCTTGTTGACACAGAAGGCAATCTGGAGCGCATCACGACATCACCGGGCCGCGAGTTCCTTCCAAGCTGGTCGCCTGACCGCAGCAAGATGGCGTTCGTGTCCACGACGCAGGACCCGAACGGCGAGATATACGTGCTGGACATGTCCAGCCGCAACGGCAGGCGCATCACAAATAATTCGGCTGTCGACACCACGCCTGTGTGGTCAAAGGACGGAACTAAAATTGCATTCCTCTCAAGCAGGTGGAGCGCCAATGCAACAAGAGGCTTCTACAACAGCTCGCTGGAGCTTTATACAATGAACACAGATGGCACAAGTGTCTCAAGGCGCACTGGTACCCTGGGAAATGTTTATGAAGATCTGCCTGTGCAATGGCTGCCAGACAACAAGCTGCTTTTCGCATACAAAAGCATAGATAACCCATTCACTGTAAGCACATTGGATATTTCAGGCACCCTGCAGAGGGTTTCCCTTCCAAATGGGACCGGCTACCCTGTCTATTCGCCTGACAGGAGCAAAGCTGCATTTGTGTTCTCGAAAGGGCTTGGAAATATCGACCTCTACGTCATGAATCCAGACGGCTCAAACCTGCTAAGGCTGACAGACAATGCAGAAGCTGAGAGAAACCCGGACTGGTCGCCTGACGGCTCTGCGATCGTCTTTGTCAAGGACAGCAGCGTGGGCATAGAGAAGAATTACACAGCAGCGAATATCCGGGACCTCTATATAATCGGTGCAGACGGCTGCTGCATGAAAAAGCTTGCAAGCGGCAGCATATCGGCGTTCCACATGCCAGCGTGGTCAAGGTAGCTTAAAAACCCGAAAGCCTTAAGAACGCATCAAACACATCAACTTCTATAATATCGCTTTGGTGAGGAAAATGCCAGTATACATGCCAGAAGGATTGTTTGATGGTGCAAGAAGTATTGCCAGAAATATACCTACATATGCAATGAAGTATGTCGCATACCCAGTTGCAGGGTTTGTATTGGGAGTAGCTGTCCTCGGAGGCGTTGCGTGCGGAAAAAGCGAATCGTATGCAAAACCGCCTGCAATAGAGCAACAGGCAACGCCCACTACAACATATCCGACTGCAACGCCAAGTCCTGTGCCGACTGCCACATACACGCCTGTGCCGCCGACAGCGACGCCTGACCCTTATACAACTCGCCTGAATGTTGCCACAAGCGCGCTCGACCCCACAGTCCGCGAGTATGTGCTAGGGCAGCCTTGGTTTCAGGATGGTGTTGATGAGAGGGAATTCCTGCTTCTGGGGTTTTTAGGGGATGCTAATAAAAGTGTTGGCATAGATAGACGTTTGCCCTCTGTATTCGTTAGTGGAGGTATGTATAGGGGATTTGATTCTGATAGACAAAAAAGAGTTCTTGAGAACGGTCTTTACGATTATGTACAACTACAAAAGGGGGAAGTACTTGTTGTTATTTCATCAGATGACCCGCAATTGCAAAGAAGCGGAGCAGAAGGGACCATAAGCATGGCAAAACGATATCTCCCGCAGGTGGATGATTTCGTTGGCGGTCGGTATCCGTATAATTATTTACATGTCCAGATAGATAACATAATTGGAGGTAGCAATTATTCAAATGGATCAAGTATTTTCTTACTTCGTGGCGATGCAAGACCTACTCGTGCAAAGAGTTTTTCGCACGAAATTGTACATAGTTATCAATTTTCTTATCCTGTATGGTTTAAGGAAGGAATAGCTGATCTTATAGCAATTAGCATCACCGGAGATAATACTCCTTCTTGTGGAACTGTCCCTATAAGTAAAATCAATCTAGAATATAATCAAAGCTCTTCTGATAGTCGATATTGCCTTGAAGCAGGAAATGGTTACAGATTTTTATTAGATGTAATAAATTTAATTGACCACAATAATAAGTCAGCAATTATAAAAGATATATTCACAAGCACCAAAACTGGCCAGCAGATACTTGACATGATATTGAAAAATACCCCAGATGGAAAAAAAGATGCTGTTAAAGGAATTTTCGCAAAATGGGTAGAAGGCTATTCGCCGTGAAAATTTATAAATAGTGGCAAAAGCAAATAATTCTCATGCGGATGCTTAAAGGGTATATGCTGCACATCTTTCTGGTATCAGTTGCATTGATTGCTGTTGCCCTTTCGACGTTATCTGCCTCTCCTGTTGCTGCAAATATTTGCGACTGCGCATGTCTTGGTACTTGTGGCTCTTCTACTCCTGGCCCATGTCTCGACCTTTGCGCGTGTGATGGCCTGTTGTGCACTGGCGACCCCGTGGCGCCTGCGCCTGGTCCATCACAGTACCCAGCGCCTTCACAGTACCCAGCGCCTTCACAGTACCCAGCGCCTGAACCTGCTCCG